>JBBQQZ010000119.1:0-10070 GCA_038215325.1 Tepidisphaerales bacterium
TGCAAAAAGCCGTGCTGCTCCCGATCGAGCTGGCCCGCGCCGCTAACACGTATATCGACGTGACGCGCCCGTTCAGCCTCGCGAAGGATCCGGCACAGGCGGCTCAGCTCGACGTGGTGCTGAATCTGTGCGTCAACGCGTGCAAGAGCATTCTCGTCGCCCTCCTCCCGGTTCTCCCCGAAAAAGCGGCCGCGGGGCTGGCGCAATTGAACGTGGACACCACGGGCAAGACGATCCGGCAACTGCTCGAAACCGACCTGCCGGCAGGGCACGTGCTGGGCAAGGCGGAAGTGTTGTTCCCGAGAATTGAAACGAAAGCAGAAGTCGCAGATGAACGCAGGTGAACGCAGATTAAAAACTGAATTCTGCTCTCGTCTACGTTTATCTGCGTCCATCTGCGGCTAACTCCTATGCCTTACATCGAATTCCAAACGGACAAAGGCCCTCGCCGCATGGAACTGCGGGACAAGCCGATCACGATCGGCCGGCAGGCGGGGAACGTCATTTCGGTTAACGACGAGCGGTTGTCGCGTCACCACGCGGTGATCGAACGCCGAAAGGATGGCTGCTACGTCCGCGACCTCGGCTCGCGCAACGGGACGGCGGTCAACAAAGACATGGTCGTCGTCGAGCAAAAACTGGAGCACGGCGACGTCGTCCGCGCGGGCAACGGCGTCTACCGCTTCTACTCCGGCAACCCCGCCGCTGCGGGTAAGCCGAAGTTGATCGGGTCCAAGCCGGTCTCAGAAGAATTACAGGCGACGCGTGAAGCCAATTTCGTCGATCCGGCGATGCTGGACGACATCCCGCCCGAGCCGGAGCAACCGCGCGCCCAACCCGTTCGTGCCGGCGAGGCCGAAGGCGTCGCGCCGGCGCGACAACTGATGACGCTCGCCGAATCGCTTCCGCACAAGCCGTTTGGCATGAGCGATATCGAGACCATCAACGCCCGCGGCGAAATCGTCCACGCCGCCTACCACGAAGGTGGCAAAGACATCCCCGCCGAGGCCGTCACCATCCTGCGGCTGGTGTTGCTCTGCTGTTTCCGAACCCGCGCCTCGGATATCCACGTCGAACCCAAGGGCGATCAATACCTCGTGCGTATCCGCGTCGATGGTTCAATGGTGACGATCACGTCGCTGAAAAAGGACCTGGGCATTCGCTGCCTCTCGCTCGTGAAAATCCTGTGCGACATCGATATCGCCGTGCGTAACGCCGTGCAGGAAGGCAGTTTTGTCGCACGCGTGCCCGATCGCAAGGTCGATTACCGCGTGAGCATGACCCCGAGCATCTTCGGGCAGAAGCTGGTCATTCGGTGCCTGGACAGCGCCAACGCGCCGCGCTACCTGTGGGATCTGAATCTCCCGGACACGATGTTCCGCACGATCGAGAAAGCCATCAAGCGTGACGCCGGCATGCTGCTGGTCTGCGGGCCCACCGGCAGCGGCAAGACCAGCACGCTCTACGCAATCCTGCGCTCGATCGATGCCTCCGAGCGGAACGTGGTGACGATCGAAGACCCGGTCGAAATCCAGATCGAAGGCGTCACGCAGATGCCGGTGAATGAGGATCAGGGGAGCACGTTCCACGCGCTGCTTCGTTCGACGTTGCGGCAGGATCCGGACGTGATCCTGGTCGGCGAAATTCGCGACGCCGAAACCGCCAAGACCGCCATGCAAGCCGCAATGACCGGCCATCTGGTCTTCTCCACCGTTCACGCCCGCGATACCGCCGGCAGTGTGTTTCGCATGCTGGATCTGGGGATCGAGCCGTTCCTCATCGCCAGCGGCCTGAACCTGCTGCTCGCCCAGCGTCTGATTCGCACGCTCTGCCCCTTCTGCAAGCAGGCCAACGCGCCGACCGAGGAGCAGCTGCGCGACATGGGCCCGGAGTACGCCGAGCTTGCCAAGATCCATCGCGCCGTCGGCTGCCAGAAGTGCCTCGGCACCGGCTACGCCGGCCGCCGCGGCGTGTTCGAGCTGCTGGTCGTGGACGACAACGTCCGCGCCGCCATCGGCAAAAACAACCAGGGCGAAGTCATGCAAGCCCTGTCCCGCAGCCGTTTCCAAACGCTCAAAATGCACGGCTTCTCGCTGGTGGCGGAAGGCGTCACGACGTTCGATGAAGTGGATCGGGTTGTGGGGGATTAGCGCGATTTGTCGCACCATTCTTGTACGGTTTGCCATGCGAACCGACCCAGCAAAACGGTTCGCACGGCGAACCCTACACGGTCGGTGGCCGCATGGCACGCTCGATCGCGGTCATCGCGTGATCGACTTCCAGCCAGCGCATGCAGGAGTGATGAGAGCACGTTCGCGAATAGCAGGGGCTGCACGCGATATCCAGTCGCAGCACGCTGTCCATGCGATCGTACGGACCCGTGCGCGTGGGGTTGGTCGGGCCGAAGAGCGTGACCAGCGGGCGGTTGAGTGCCGAGGCGATGTGCATCGGGCCGGAGTCGTTGGCGATGACCACCTTGGCGCCTTCCAGCAGCGCGACGAGCTGCTTGAGGTCGGTCTTTCCCGACAAATCCAGCGCGCCGGGCCAGACGCGGTTCATCTCGCGTACGTCGTTCCCGCCGGCGATGACCGTCGACAGGCCGAACCGCTAGCACAAAGGCTCAATAAGCGCCTCAAACCGCTCGGCGGGCCAGCGCTTGGTCGCCCAGTTGGTGCCGGGGAGGAGGACGGCGTAGTCGCCGATGGCTTGCGTCATCGTGCGCGCGGAATCGCGGACGTCGTCTTTCAGATCGAAATCAAACACCACCGGCCCGCGGCCGCAGCCCAGGGCTTCGGTCATGTCGAGATAACGCTCCACCGCGTGCCGTTCGGGGCTGCCGCTGTGGACGTGGTGCGTGTAAAGACCGCTGGCACCCTCCCGCGCGTACGAGAATCCCACCCTTACCGGGGCGCGGGTTTGCCAACTGATCCAGCCGCTGCGCAGCAATCCCTGAAGGTCGAGCACGAGATCGAACTTCTGTCTCCTCAACCCCATCGCGAACGAAAACAGCCCCTTCGCCGCCGACGCGTCGCGCCAGAGGTTGGCGAAGCGGCGGCGCTCGAATAGCAGCACGTGGTCGAGCAGGTGATGCCCCTGCAACAGCGACGCGAACGCCGGCACGACCAGCCAACTGATCTCGGCGGCCTGAAATCTTTTCCGGAGCAGGTGCAGCACGGGCAGCGTGTGGACGATATCGCCCAGCGCCGACGGTTTGACGATCAAAATCTTCCGCGGCTCGCGCGGCAACGCGATGGTCATGGTTCCACCACCGGCGTCGTGCGTGGAGCAAAGCCCTGGCACAAATGCAGCGAATCCTCCGGCGTGTACTGCGGGTGGTTCTTCATCGCTCGCAGCAATCGCCTGATCCCGAACAATTGCAGAAACGCGTTCAGCGGGCGGATGCCGTAGGCGTCGATGAGGACGGGATACGGGCCGCGGGCCGTGTGCTGTGTGAAGCAGATCCAGTTGCTGCTCTTGGCGTCGGTGTGCGTTAAGCCGGTGTCTTCGATCCTGCGGAGGATTCGCCCGCAGTCGCGGAAGAAATCTTCTCGTTCGGTGGCGTTCATCGCGTCCAGATCGACCTTGTCCAGCGTGTCGCCGGGCACGCGCTCGAACAATGCGATGGATTCGACGACGTACCCCAGCGACCTTCGCTCCATGTAGATCAGCGGGTATTCGACGGGGATGTGCCGCACTTGCAGCCAGCGGGCCTTGTCCCACAGACGCCGGGCGCGGGAGACGCGAAACGCGTCGAGCACGTACCGATACCAGAACTTATTCCGCGGACGTTTGACGATTGCGTTGATCGGAAGGCCTTGGAGCGTGATCTGCGCACCGAGGATGTCGCCGGAGCGGTCGCGCTTGAGAACATCGAGCTGATCCGCGCGGATCTGCCCGATCAACCGCGGCCATTCGCGTTGCCAGTCTTCGGCGTGGATCGTCAACCGACTTGCCTGCGAAAACGCAAGCGATTCATTCGAGCGCACCTTGAACTTGCCCGACCAATCGCCGATCGAAATTTTTTCGATCGCGTCGTTGTTCAGGTCGCGGCTGTAACGTTTCAGCTTCGCGCGATCGGGCGGAATGTCTTTGTCCGGTGCGAGCGCCTTCCACACCCGCACGCGGTCGGCGCGGGTGGCGTAAGGCTCGACGTTGTGCGCGAACTGCATAAGCTGCTCGGTCGTCAGCACCTCTGATCTGATGTCGATGGCGTCGAGCACCAGCACCTTGCCCTCGTGGAGGACGAACGACGACAGCGACAGCGCGGCGTGCCCGACGTCGTGCTGGGTCATCTTCTTGAGGATCGCGACGATCTGATCGACGATCGTGCGATGCTGCTTCGGATCGGGGGGCAGTGCATCCAGCCGGGTCGCCGGTTCGACGCCATGCACGATCAGGGCGTGACCTTTGCGTTCGCCGAAGCGAAACCCCGACATCAACGCCGCCACCCGGACGGCGGGGATTTTGAAGTCCTGGAGCGTCTTCAGCCCGGCGAATTCTCTCGGGGCACCGCTGGCGCTGACGCGCGATCGCTGGGGGTAAAAATGCAGGTAATACGGCTTGCCCGCGAACTCAAATCGCCATGTTTCGCGGTCGGCGTGCAGACGCAGGGGTGTCGCGAACTGGTGCAGGTTGCGGAGATGCGTCTCAAACGCTTCAGGAGTCATCGGCGGGCGGAGTATAGCGGAGAGTCGGGGATTTGGATGGACGCGATAGACGTCGATCTGAGGTTCTTTCTGCCGCCAACGCAAATGAGGAAAACTCAAGAGACAAGAGACACGAGACAAGGGACAAACAAACTCCAAATGCCAAACATCGAATGCGCGGGAAAGGGCCGGTTTTCCTGGTTGAGTTTTAGACCTTGTTTGTCGCTTGTTTCTTGGTTGTTGAGATTTCCGCGCCCCACGCCAGCAAAACCCGGAATAGACCTTCTACCAGCGGCGAGTATCCTTCCTGGCGTGGAATTCGTCTCGCGCGGGGGAATCAAGCTCGAACACGCCCTCCAAACCTTCGGTCTGGACGTCGCGGGCTTGGTCTGCGCCGATCTTGGTTGCAGCACTGGCGGGTTCACGGATTGCCTGCTCCAGCACGGTGCCGCCAATGTTTTTGCGGTGGATACCGGGTACGGCGTACTGGATTGGAAGTTACGAAAAGACCCCCGTGTCGTCGTTAAAGAGCGGCAGAACGCGATGCACGTGGAATTGCCCGAAAAAGTGGACGTGGTCGTCATCGATTGTGCCTGGACCAGGCAGCGGCACATCCTCCCGAGTGCGAAAAGACTGCTCAAGCCTCGCGGGCGGATTGTCACACTGATCAAGCCCCATTACGAATCGGACCCGGCGCTGCTGCGAAAGGGGATTCTGCCAGAAGATCAGGTAGAACCAGTGGTTACGGCCGTTCTGAAGGCGATTTCGTCGGACGGATTCGTTTTACAGAATCGGGTCGAAAGTCCGATTAAAGGGAGCAAGGGCAACGCCGAAGTGTTGGCGCTGCTTACGATTGGTTGAGACAGACAACATGCCCAAGATCAGGATCGCCATCGCGGGAATCGGAAACTGTGCGAGTTCGCTCGTCCAGGGAGTGCATTATTACGCGCAGGCGCAAGGTGATGACGCGACGGTCGGACTGTCGCATCCGCTTTTGAGTAAGTACCGGGTGGGGGACATTGACCCGGTGGCGGCGTTCGATATTGACGCACGGAAGGTCGGCCAGCCGCTGAACGACGCGATCTTCGCCGCCCCCAACAATACGAAAATCTTTCACCGCCCTGCCAGGGGCGCGGGTCCGGTGGTGCAGATGTCGCCGGTGCTGGACGGCATCAGCGAGCACATGGCCGACTACCCCGAGCACATGCGATTCATTCCGGCGACAGAAACGCCCGTCGATATTGCCCAGGCATTACGGGATGCGGATGTCGAGGTGCTCGTCAGTTACATGCCGGTCGGATCGCAGAAAGCGACCGAGCACTTCGCCCAGGCGTGCCTGGATGCCGGAGTGGGGTTCGTCAACTGCGTGCCCTGTTTCGTCGTCTCCGACCAGATCTGGGCCGAGCGATTTAGGCAGAAAGGCTTGCCATGCGTAGGCGACGACATCAAGGCGCAGGTGGGCGCAACGATCACCCACCGCACACTCGCCAGGCTCTTCGCTTCGCGCGGCGTGCGCATCGACAGCACCTACCAGCTTAACACCGGCGGGAACACCGACTTCCTCAACATGCTCAACAAATCGCGCCTCGCGAGCAAAAAAGCCAGCAAGACCGAGGCCGTCCAGAGCCAGCTTGATGTTCCGCTGTCGAGCGAGAACATCCACATCGGCCCGAGCGACTACATCCCGTTCCTGAAGGACAACAAAGTCTGCTTCCTCCGCCTTGAAGGCACCGGCTTCGGGGGCGTGCCGCTGAACCTGGAACTGCGGCTGAGCGTGGAAGATTCGCCCAACAGCGCCGGTGTGGTGGTGGACGCCATCCGCTGCTGCAAGCTAGCGATGGACGCCAGGATCGCCGGCCCGATCGATCCCGCCTGCGCCTGGACCATGAAACACCCGCCGAGGCAGATGAACGATCCGGACGCCGATGAAGCGATGGACCAGTTCGTCGCCCGGGCGGAGCAACTCATCGCGCGCAAGACACTCAAGGCGTCATAGAGCCTCGCCGCACCGCGCTTCAGAAACTTGTCACGAACTGGCCGCATCGCGATGATGCTCGCATGAATAAGACCGCGACCGATGCCACCGCCGAAGCGATCGTTTATGCCCACGCCAAGGACGTCTACGCCCAATGGGGTGTCGATACCGATGCGGCACTGGCGGTGCTGAAGACCGTTCCGATTTCGCTTCACTGCTGGCAAGGCGACGACGTCGGCGGGTTTGAAAGCGCCGGCGCACTGGGCGGCGGGCTCGCGGTCACGGGCAACTACCCCGGCCGGGCGCGCAACGGCGACGAACTCCGCGCGGATCTTGAACTGGCCTACAAACTCCTGCCCGGCAAGCACCGGCTCAATCTCCACGCCCTCTACGCCGAGACCGGCGGGAAAAAAGTCGATCGCGACGCGCTGCTGCCCGAGCACTTCGCCCGTTGGATGGACTGGGCGAAGCAGATCGGCATCGGCGTCGATTTCAACCCGTCGTACTTCTCGCATCCCCTGGCGGCCGACGGGTTTACGCTCGCCCATCGCGATGACGCCGTCCGAAAGTTCTGGGTCGAGCACGGCAAACGATCGCGCGACATCGCCAAGGCCTTCGCGCAAAAGCTAGGCACGCCGGCGGTGAATAATGTGTGGATCCCGGACGGGTATAAGGACACGCCGGTCGATCGCAAATCCCCGCGCGAGCGCCTGGAAAAATCGCTTGATGCGGTGTTTGCCGATGCGATCGATCCGAAACTGGTGTTGGATGCGGTCGAAGGCAAACTGTTCGGCATAGGCAGCGAGAGTTATGTTGTCGGGTCGCACGAATTTTATCTCGGATACGCGATCCGCAAGGGCAAGCTGGTCTGCCTCGACGCCGGCCACTACCACCCCACCGAGCAGATGGCGGACAAGATCAGCAGCGTCTTCACGTCGCTAAACCGCATTTTGCTGCACGTGTCGCGCGGCGTCCGCTGGGACAGCGATCACGTGGTCACGCTGAACGACGACCTGCTCCAGATCGCGCAAGAACTGGTCCGCGGCGATTATCTCTCGCGCACGCACATCGGGCTGGATTACTTCGACGCCAGCATCAACCGCGTGGCGGCGTGGGTGATCGGGACGCGGAACATGATCAAGGCCCTTCTGTTGGCGCTGCTGGAGCCTACCGCCAAGCTGAAAGAAGCCGAAAACGCGGGCGACTATACAAAACGCCTGGCGATGCTCGAGGAGATCAAAATGTTGCCCGCCGGCGCGGTGTGGGACTATTACTGTGTGCAATCCGGCACGCCCACCGGGCTAAGTTGGCTGGAGGAGGTCCGGCAGTACGAATCGACCGTGTTGAATAAGCGGAAGTAGCTATCGCGATCCGACACCCGCTTTCTGGAGCGCCAAGGCGTTTTTTACGCCTTCTCGCTGTGGCACGTTTTGCCACATCCATCTCTCCCCCCTTTCACGCCGGGAGCGATCTGCTATAAGCGGAAAGATTAAAAGGACGTGTTGGTCTTTTTAATATACGTTACCCGCCCAGATCCGCCCGCGGGAGTTTATTGGCAACCCATTTAGCTGTCTGGACGTTGAAAAGGAGTTCGTCATGGCTGGTCGTACGTCTGCGATTTCGCTCGCCTGGTTGGTGTGCGGAAGTGTCGCCGGTTCGTGCATGGGCGCAGCGGCAGTGCCCGCAGTGCCGCATCCCGGCGTGCCTAGCGCGTTTGAACACGCCGGCATCGTCTATCTGGTCGGCATCATCATCTCTGCTGGAACCGCCGTGATGATCAAGCTTCTGACGGTAGCCCTTCGCAACATGCGCGGCGCCAATCAGGAGCAGGCATGAACACCTTCTACGAAATCTTCCAAGGGATCGGAACGCTCGTCGCTTCAGACTTCTCCACCGTCGTCGCCCGGCTCGGGTTGATCACGCTGGGCGCCCTCCTCATCTACCTTGGCAAAAAGGGAACGCTCGAACCGCTGCTGATGATCCCCATGGGCATGGGCATGATCGCGGTCAACGCGGGTGTGCTGTTTCTCGATCCAGTCAGCGCCCTGCACGCCGAGCGCGAACCGGTCGCAATCGTCGCTCCCGAGGACGGCGCGGCCACAGAGCCGGAGGCACGCACCACGGGCACCCTGCTCGTCGAACCGCTGGTCAAGGGAAACGATAACCTCATGTACTTCATGGGGCTCGACTTCCTCCAGCCGATCTATACCTTCACCTTCTCCAACGGTTTGATCGCGTGCCTGGTCTTCATGGGTATCGGCGTGCTGCTGGACGTGGGCTACGTGCTGGCCAGACCGTTCGAGAGCATGTTCCTGGCGCTGTGCGCGGAATTGGGAACGATCGTCACGTTTCCGCTCGCGGTCGCCTGGTTCGGCATGACCTACGGCGAAGCCGCGTCAGTCGCGATGATCGGCGGCGCGGACGGGCCGATGGTGATGTTCACCACCCTCAAGCTCGCGCCGCATCTTTTCGTGCCCATCACGGTTGTCGGCTACCTCTATCTCGGTCTCACCTACGGCGGATACCCGTACCTGATCCGACTGCTGGTCCCGAAAAACATCCGCGCCACCCGAACCGCGCATACACCCGTCCCGCACATCACCTCGGGTGAAAAACTGGCGTTCGCGGTCGTTGCGTGCGGCGTCTTCTGCCTGCTGTTCCCGATGGCGGCACCGCTGATCCTTTCGCTCTTTCTCGGCGTGGCGGTCCGTGAGGCGGAACTTACCGTCTTCACCAAGCTCATCGAACAGACAATTCTCTACGGTGCCACCCTTTTCCTCGGTCTCATGCTCGGCGTGCTGTGCGGCGCAGACGTGATTTTCAACCCGAAAGTGCTCCCGCTGCTGGTGCTGGGAATCATCGCCTTGCTCTTGTCCGGCATCGGCGGCATCGCGGGAGGCTATGTGCTCTACTTCCTTAAGAAGCGCAAGTACAATCCCATCATCGGTATCGCGGGGGTATCGTGCGTACCGACAACCGCCAAGGTGGCGCAGAAGCTCGTCGGCTATGAAGCGCCCGGGGAGATCGTCCTTCCTGAAGCATTGGGCGCCAGTATTTCCGGCGTCATCACCAGCGCGATCATGTGCGGCGTGTACGTCGCGCTGATCCCGATCTTCGAGCAGGCGATGAAATGACCCGCTGCGGCGTGATCAACCTTAGCTACTGGATCGTGGGGATCGCGATCGCGGTCTTCGGCGTGGCGCTCAAGCGTCACGCCGGAAGCGCCCATCCGTACCACATGATGGCCGGCATCCTGATCGCCACCGCAGGGCTGATGATCATCGCGTTCGGCGTGTCGCGCAAGCGAAAACAGCGGATCATCGCCGCCATCAACGCCGCCGAAGACGGTCCTGACAATTAGCGTTCCATTGCGGCGTTCCGGTCGGTATCATTGTTTCTACTGGGAAGCCGGTACTGAACTGGAGGCACTATGGATCGCCTGGTCGGGC
>JBBQQZ010000120.1:0-10041 GCA_038215325.1 Tepidisphaerales bacterium
GCGAACTGCCTTCCTGCCGGTGCGTTGGTTGGGACGATGAGTTGACGGTCGGCAAGTTGCTGGAGGATGCCGACGACGTCGCCGTAGCCGAAATCGAACTTGCCGCCTTCTTCCAGCGGCGGGCCCCCGCCGCCGAGCCGCGCGACCAATAGCGCCAGGTCGGGCACCATCTGCACATTCGCTTCGGGCTGGAATTCGCCGCCGCGGAAGAAGACGCGCACGCTCTGCCCGCCGGGATCGGCGACGATGCTGAAACGGTTCTGCATGGTCAGGTACAACATCGGTGCCGCAACGCGTGTGGGCTGGCCGATCAGCGCGATCCGCGGCTTGCCGACGCGCGTGGCATAGATGATCGGCGGGCCTTGCGAGGGAACGATGTCGAGGATGAATTTCTCCTTGATCGACTGCGAGTAGATCGTGGAGTCTTCGGCCCCGAGCATGGCGCGGTAGGCTTCGATGCGCAGCAGGAGCTGGTCAGTGTCAATCAGTTCGTGCAATAGCGTGATGACGCGGGCGCTTCGCGGCAACTGTCCAAGCACCCGGACTGCGGACAACTGGAACGCGCTGTCGGACTGCCTGGCGATCCGCGACAGCACTTCCTCCGCCGCCCCATCGCCGAGGAACGCGCCGGCGCGGGCTGCGGCGTAGGCGACATCGGAGCTGTCGCTCTGATACAGATGCCGGATCTCCGGCAGAACTGCCGGGCCCATCGCTTCCCAACAGTAGGTCATGTTCAGCAGCGGCGCTTTCTCCCGCTCCTTGAGTGCCACCTCCGCGAGTTTGCGGGCCTTGAGCACGGCGTAGTCGTTCGACGGATTGAGGAACAGATGCGTGACCACGCCGGCGAATCGCTCCCAGTCGTCGCGGTAGCTTGGTGGGACGTAGACGTTCACGTCGCCTTCGCTCTGCATCGAGGCGATTTTGCTGTTCTGGAACTTCTCCTGGATGCGTTTTTCGATCAGCCGCGCAATACGACGATCCGGCTGGCGCAGTTTCAGCACCAGCGGCCGATCGTCCATGTTGAACCCGCGGCCCATGACCACGCCGTTGCGCAGGCTGAGCTTCTGTGCGCTGGTCGCAGACGAATCATCCAAGGCGTACGTGGGGTTGACGAAAATCGACCCCGACGCCCGAGCCCAGGTGTTGATGGCGGCGGCACCGGGGTTGAACGGATCCGCCCCGCGCGGGGACAGATCGGTGGTGTAAAGAATGCCGCGGTGAAGGCTGGTTGTGTTGCTGTTCTCCAGCGCCGTCACCTGCACATCAAAAAGTTGGCTTTTTCGCGCGCCGGGCGGAATGAATCCGTCGACGCGGACGATGGCGGTGCGTTTATCCGGATCGTTCAGGACTTTTTCAGGCCCCATCGAGCCGAAGCCCGGCAGATTCAGATTGCCGAAGCCGTGCTTCTGCATCTGCTTGATCATGTGTTCGCGCACCTGGTTGGGGGCGCGCGTGTCGCCGGTGCCGGAGAGATTGACGACGAGGCCGAACCCCGAGACGCGCAGCGGCTCCACGCCGGCGACGTCAACGTGTTCCCAGATCGTGCCCTTGAGATAATCCGCAACCTGCTTCGGCGGAATCACCGGCGCCGCCGGCGGAGGCGCGGGCGGCTCGACCGGCTTGCAGCCGGCAAATATCACGAGCGAACCCAATAGCGCCAGCGAGCGGATCGGTCGAAACAACATCATGTACTTCTCCGCAGGTGGGGGTCAATGGTGCAAGTCTAGTCGATTGCTGCAAGCTTCGGGTGCAAAACCCGTGCGTTCAATACTCAGCCGGACGAAAGACGCACGGGTTTTCACACCCGTCGCTCTGTGCTTCGATTCTTGTTCACTCTGGCGAAGCAGGCGCTTTCGCTTTTCGCGTCTTCTTTTCCGGCTTCCCATTCTCCGCAGGCGGAGCGACCGGGGGTTTCGGTTCGATGAAGAGCCGGCCCTGGGTCGGGTCTTCGAACCGCTTGGCGTCGAGCACGTTCTGCGCGGCCTCGATCAACTCATCCAGCGTCTCGAACTGCTTGTAGACCGACGCGAACCGCACGTACGCCACATGGTCCAGCCTTCGCAGCCGGCCGGCGACCATCTCGCCGATGCCGCTGGTGGGGACTTCGCGGTCGTGGGTGGCGAAGCATTCTTCCTCCACCTCCTCGGCGACCCGCAATATCTCCTCTTCCGGCACCGGCCGCTTAAAACAGGCCCGCTCCAGCCCGTCCACGATCTTCTGCCGGTCCCACGGCACCCGACGCCCGTCCTGCTTGACGACCGTCAATTTGACGGATCCTTCAATGCGTTCGTAGGTCGTAAACCGCTTTTTGCAATTCAAACACTCCCGCCGCCGGCGGATCGCCCGGTCGCCATCGCAGGCGCGGGAATCGATCACCTTCAGCGAATCCTTGTCGGCATGGCAAAACGGGCAGTGCATCGGGTAGGGAAACGGTACCGTTGGGCGGGGTGAAATGCAATTTCGTAGGATGTGGGCATGGCAACGCCGTTCGTAGACATCCTGCAGAGCCTGACGGAAGCAGAAGTGGATCTCGCCTTGAATGAAACGAAATCGTTCTCGCCATCGCGGTAGAGATCGATACTCATCACCTCATCTCATGCGCCGGCTTCGGCGTATCCTCGCGGATCGTCTGCTGTTTCGCCTGACCGCCGTCGAACGAGAACAGCATCATGTCATCGTCGATGCGGGCCTGGAGGTGGCACGGGCGTTGCCAGACTTTGTGGAGGTTGCGCAGGGTTTCGACGGCGTACTTGATCTCGATATCCAGGCCGTTGTGCTGGTGGGCGAGGTAGAGTTCGCCGCGGTTGCCGTAGTTGCCATCGACGACGTAGATGAACGGACGGCCGAGGTTCGTGAGGCGGTATTGGAGGTTTTGGCGGATGCGTTTCGGGTCGCGGCTGACGATGCGAAGCTGGCCGGTGTGGGGGTCTTTGCCGTACTGGTAGTAGCGGTGTTTTTCGATGAATTCGTCGGTCATGAACTCGTCGATGAACATCACGTCGTTGTAAAGCCGGCGGACCTCGAAGATCTTCTCCCGGCCGAGGCCCAGGCCCTTGTCCCACTTCTGCTTCTGGCCGAGCTGATCGGCGGCGTCGTATTCCGGGCCGTACTTGCCCTTGTTCCAGCGGTCTTCGATGTTGCGGAACATCTCCACGCCGATCTTGTACGGATTAAATCCGCCCGGCGGCATATGCACCGTGCCGCTGTGATGATCGGCGTAGTCGATCACCTCGCTGGCCTCCAGGAAATGCGTCGTCATCAGCTTGCTGTGCCAGTACGTCGCCCAGCCTTCGTTCATCACCTTGGTCATGCCCTGCGGGGCGTAGTAGTACGCCTCTTCGCGGATGATCGACAGACAATCGGCCTGCCAGTCTTCCATGCGGGCGTTTTCGATCAGGTACGACAGCACGTCACGCGTGGGTTTCAGCGGGTTGGCGTGCTTGAATTTGGCGATCTCGTCCTGCCGCTTTTTCTCCTCGGCCTCGATCACGCCGGGCGGGTTGATCCAGCGGTCCATGTAGTCCTTGGCCTGAAAACGCGAAGGCCCCTTTTCTTCCGGCCTGGGCTTCGGATCACTCCGGCCGGCCTGGCGCTTCATGAAAACGCTGTATGGATCAATCTGGTCTTCCAGCGTAATGCACACGTCCAACCACCGCTCCACGACGTCATACCCCTGTCGCTCGATGTGTTTGCGGATGCGCGTGGAATGGTTGGCCATCTCGTCCATCATTTTGCGATTAGTCTGGCTGAACCAGAGATTGTTCTTGAAGAAATCGCAGTGGGCGTAGACGTGTGCGATGACCAGTTTCTGATCGACCAGCGCGTTGGATTCCTGGAGATAGGCGTAGCACGGGTCATTGTTGATGACCATCTCGTAGATGCGTCCGAGGCCGTAAAAGTGCTGCTTGCGGAGCTTTTCGTACTCCATCCCCCACCGCCAGTGTGGATACCGCTGCGGAAACCCGCCGAACGCGGCGATCTGGTTCATCGTCTCGTAGTCGCACATCTCGAAGATGGTTTCGTAGAAATCGAGACCGTACGACCTCGCCTGCTCACGAATCTGCTTCTTGGCGGCGAGGAGTTCGGGGGGGAAGGGGATGAGGGTGTGTGAGGGCATGGGTTGCTCTATACCGAAAAGCGGAATAAAATCTTGCACGCATGATACGCTCGTTCCGCTGTCGCTACACGCAAAAACTGGCGGATGACGGGCGCATCCGACGGTTCGCTGCGATCGAACGGGCAGCGCGGCGAAAGCTGGAGATGCTTTCAGCCGCTGCCAAGCTGGACGACCTGAAATCGCCGCCGGGAAACCGCCTTGAAGCGCTCAAAGGCGATCGATCCGGGCAGCACAGCATTCGCATCAACGACCAGTGGCGCGTCTGCTTTCGCTGGGATGCCGGGGACGCATATGACGTGGAGATCGTGGACTATCATTGACCGCAGGACGGAATTGCGATGGCTTCCAAACTGACCCCAATTTCCCCCGGCGAAATCTTACTCGAAGAGTTCCTGGGACCGCTCGAACTGAGCCAGAGCGGCCTCGCTCGCGCGATCCACGTAGCGCCCGGCCGCATCAACGACATCATCCACGCCCGCCGAACGATCACGCCGGATACCGCGGCGCGATTGTCAATCTACTTCCGGACGACGCCCGATTTTTGGCTGAACCTTCAGGCCCGTTACGACGCCAAGATCGCCTCCCGCGATTTCGTGCCAGCGATGTCGCGCCGCATCCAGCCTCACGCGGCGTGAGCCGTCAAGTCGACGACGGCACGCCCCACGCCTTGCCGATGCGCTTCAGCACATCACCAAAGGTCGTATCAATCTGGAACGACTGCCACGCCGATTCGGTCTGCTGCGACAGATCGGCATAGCGCGATTCGTCGCGGATGATTTCCTGCATTACGTTGGCGAGCGACCCGGCATCGCCGGCGGCGAAGAAGCGGACGCCCTGGCCGTCGCGGAAGTAGCTTTTGAAGACGGGATGATCGCTCAAGAGCAGCGGCGTGCGGACGGCGAGGCCTTCTTGCAGCACCAGCGGCAAGGCCTCGGCGAACGAGTGCCGCGTCGGCACGCACACGACCGCCGCCTCACGCATGCGGCGGACGACCTCGCTGTTCGGGATCTTGCCGGCCAATTCCACCCAACCCTTCGCCACCGCCTCGCTTAACGCCAGTTGCGCCCGGATCGGCCCGTCGCCGCAGATGGTAACGCAAAACGCCCCGCCTGCGATTTCGGCGGCTTTTACCAGGTCGCCGGCGCCTTTGGCTTCGATCAACGACCCCGCAAACACCACCCGCGGCGTGCCTTCGGGCATCGTCCGCGGCGCATAGTCCGACGGCATAATCGTCGGCGGCTGGTCCCACGCGACGGCCTTGTCAGGCTTCAATCCGCAATCGACCAGACTCTGCGTCGCGACGCGATTGTGATTGCCCACCAGCAGCACGTTGGAGGCGTTGGCGAGCGTGCAAAATCGACGCTGGACAGGGTTATCGGTGCGAAAGCACGCCGCGATGTTGATGGCAGTCGGCAGGTTGCGGCGGTTTCCCCAGGCGAGCACCTCGCAGCCGAGCACGTCGCTCACCCGCAAGAGCAGATGCGTCGGCTTGAACGCCTCCAACTCGCGAATGATCTTGCGAGCCCGCAGTTTCTCCCGCCAACGCGTCGGCACGAGCTTCATCTTGATCGGCGTCGACGAAACGTACGTCCCGTCCCCCTCCACCTTCTTCGAATGCTTCGCCCCGGTCGAAACGACCAGGTGCGGCACGCCACGCACAAGCTCCGCCAGCGCCGCCGTTGTATGCCGCTGCCCGCGATACGTCTCATCCCCCCCGGCCGCAAGACGGTCGCGGGCCTCGATGTAGTCCCCGGCTTGAACACTGGCGATGCGGATCGATTGAGTCATGCGGTGTGCATGTTCGCGTTTGCGGGATGGGTTTCAACTGCCGAGCTTCGCCAGTGCCCGTCTAACGCGCGGCGGAACGTCGATTGGCTCGAACCAATCGATCGCATATAGATAGTCGTCGCCAGACTCATCGATGATTCTCAGCAACTCCTCGGGATCACCCCTCTCGGGTTTTTGCACGCGATACAGCTTTCCGACAACTAGATCGACGTCATCGTAGGTCGCCCGGACACAGGCGACGAAAGATCCGGTCCGAGGCTTCAACAGGGTATGAGTCATTTTACTTCTCTCTTGATTTTCCAACCTCGCCGGCCGATGCCGTGGGCTTCGTACCAGTGCAACTCGGCGCGGGAAATTCTACCCGAGACCAACATGACCGTGGCAATCCCTTTCATCTTCCGCCATCGCCCTTTACCGAATCGCAGAGTCAACAGTCGTCTTGATCGAATCGACGCATTCACCGCGATGATTTCAACGTCTTGTACACCTTCCCGGTGATCTCGAATTTCTCCGCAAACCCTCAATGCCCCTTCCCAAAAAACGTCTTGATCGAATCGTAAATATCATCCTTCGAGTTCACCCGGCTCGTCAGCAGCTTCGGCTGATTACGCAGGTGCTCGTGCAACGTGTTGATGAAATTACCGCTTCCGTAGGCCGAAGCGACCTGGCAGTAGCCGAACATGTTGCTGATGGGGACGAGTTGGTCTTTGACGATGCGGACGCATTCACGGTTGTCGGCCTCGGAGCTGTTGTCGCCATCGGAGAAGTGGAAGAGGTAGATGTTCCACTCGCTGGGTAGGTAGTGCTGGTCGATCAGTTGCTTGGCCAGCTTGTAGGCAGAGCTGATCTTGGTCCCGCCGTCTTCGCGGAGGTGGTAGAAGGTTTGTTTGTCGACCTCCTTGGCGTTGACGTCGTGGACGATGTAGCGGGTTTCGATCCCCTCGTAGTTCTTGCGCAGCCACGTGTCGATCCAGAAACTTTCGAGCCGCACGAGTTCCTTCTGCTCCTCCCCCATCGACCCGCTGACGTCCATCATGAAGATGATCAGGGCGTTAGATTGCGGGGCTTTGATCTCCTTCCAGCTTCGATAGCGGATGTCTTTTTTCTGGGGGATGATGATCGGGTTGTTTGGGTCGTAGTCGCCGGAGGTGATCTGGCGTTTGAGCGCTTCTTTGAACGAACGTTTGAAGTGCCGCAGCGAATCAGGCCCCACGCGGCGCAGGCTGCTGTAGCGTTCCTTGATCGTGGTGATGCGATGGGCACCCTTCGGTTCGATCTGCGGGAGCTTCAGTTCTTCGCCGAGTAGCTCTGCCAGTTCATCGAGTGTGAGATCGACTTCCATGAGGTGCTGTCCCTGCTGGTCGCCGCCCTGGCCTTTGCCGTTGCCCTGCCCGGGGACGGGCTGGCCTTCTTCGCCATCGCCGGACCCGACGCCGCCGGAGTTGTCGCCATAGCGGAAGTTGGGGAGTTCGATCGACCGGACGGGGATCGAGATTAGGTGCTTGCCTTCCTTGCCGATCAGTTCGCCCTTGGAAAGGAACTTCCGCAGGTCGTCCCGGATGCGGCCCTTGACGATCTGGCGGAAGCGCTGGTGATCTTTTTCGATCTTCATGATCATGATTGTTAGCCGCAGATGGACGAAGATAAACGCAGATCAGCAAGAAGGTTAAGCTCTGTATCTGCGTTCATCTTCGTCCATCTGCGGCTCCAATTCCTCATGCCGAACGTTTCGTCATCAGCCACAACCCCGTCAGCGTCACCACCGCGCTGCCCGCCAGCCCCATCAGCGTTCCGGGCCAAGCCTGGTTGGCGGCGTCGAGGCGGTTGATGTGGCTGTCCATCAGGTGGTCGGCGACGCCGAGCGTCGGGTCGGTGAACCAGAAAAAGGCCACGGCGAGAATGCCGAAGAACGTAAGGAGGATGGCGGAGCGGACGGATGTCATGCGAATCAATGTCGAGTGTCGAATGACGAATGTCGAATCAGAAAGGCTGCCTTTCATTCGACATTCGGCTTTCGCCATTCGACATTCCCTTAATCATCTTGCTTCGAATCACCACGCGCAAAGATACTGGCCACATAGTTCAGCACGTCGGTGGCGCTTACTTCATTGTATCCGAAGTACTTGATCAGCCGCTGTTTAACGACGTCGATCTTCTGCTGCGTTTCGTCGTCCACCACACTACTGACCAGATTCTTCAGCTTGATCGTATCCCGCTGGTCTTCAAACAGCTTCAGTTCCAACGCTTTCAGCAGCCGGGCGTTGGTGTTGTATTCGAACTTCTTGCCATCGAGCGCCAGGGCACCGATGTAATTCATGATCTCCTGGCGGAAATCGTCTTTTCGGCTTTCGGGGATGTCGATTTTCTCTTCGATCGAGCGCATGAGCCGGTCGTCCGGCTCTTCGTCGCGGCCGGTGTAGCGGTTGCGGACGCGTTCGTGCTGGGTGTAGGCCCGGACGTTCTCGATATAGTTGGCGGCGAGCCGCTTGATCGCGTCCTCGTCGGCGCTGATCGCCCGCTGCACTTCGCCTTTGATGATGTCCTCGTACTCTTCGCGCACCACCGCCAGCAACTCGCGGTATTCCTTCTTCAACTCTTCATCGTTGATAAGCGAATGGTGCGACAAACCGGCCTCGAGTTCGTTCATCACCATGAACGGGTTGATCGTCTTTTCCACCTGTGCCTGGTGGCTGACCAGCGAATTGCTGATCTTGTCCTGGATGTAGCGCGGGCTGATGCCCTGCATCCCTTCGCGTGGGGCTTCTTCCTTCAGTTCCTTGATCGAATCCTCGGTGAAACCGGGGATCGATTTGTTGTTGTACAGCTTCAGCTTCTGCAATTTGGTGATGCCGGCCTTTTTCGGTTCGCTCAGGCGTGTAAGCACCGCCCACATCGCCGCCACTTCCACGGTGTGGGGCGCGATGTGCATGCCCTTGACGCGTTCCTTGCTGAAATCCTTGTTGTAGATCTTGATCTCGTCATCCAGCCGCGTGTTGTAGGGGACGTCAATCTTGATCGTGCGGTCGCGGAACGCCTCCATCATCTCGTTGCCTTGGAGCTTTTTGTATTCCGGCTCGTTGGTGTGGCCGAGGATGACTTCGTCGATGAAGGTTTGGGCGAATTTCTTGGGCTTGATGACGTGTTCCTGGCTGGCACCCAGCAGGTCGTACAAGAACGCGACATCCAGTTTCAATACTTCGATAAACTCGACGATGCCGCGATTGGCGACGTTGAGTTCGCCGTCAAAGTTGAACGCGCGCGGATCACTGTCCGACCCGTACTCGGCGATCTTGCGGTAGTTGATATCGCCGGTGAGTTCGGTGCTGTCCTGGTTCTTTTCGTCCTTGGGTTGGAACGTGCCGATCCCCTTGCGGTCTTTTTCGGACAGGATCAGGCGCTTCACCTTCACGTGATCCATGACCTTGCGCCAATCGCCATCGTACATCTCGAGGAAGTCTTCCATCACCTTGCGGCAGAAAGGGCAGATCTCGGCGTACAGGCTCACACGACGCCCGTCGGGCAGTTTGCTGTTGATCTCGGCCAGCACGTCGTCGCGGGCGGATCGAGGGATCAACAGCAGCGGATCCTCGTGCATGGGGCAGTCGACGAACTGCTCGCCTTCATCGGCACCCATTTTATGCGGCAAGCGCCAACTGAAGGTGTAGAGTTTTCCCTCGTCCGTGCGGCTGTACCATTCCAGCCCCTTCTTCAGCAGCCTTGCGATGGTTGATTTGCTGGATCCGACAGGCCCGTGCAGGAGCAGGATGCGTTTTTCGGTTCCGTACGCCTGCGACGCGGACTTGAAGAAGTCGACGAGCGTCACCAGTGGCCGTTCCAGGCCGTAGATGGCGTCGGCGCCTTCGCCGACCGGGTCGGAGAAAAACTTGTACCGCTTGGTTTCCTGCTTAAATTGCGTGTACGTTTCGACGCCGTAGGACGAGATCATGTCGAAGACGCGCTGAAACGCATTCCGCGCCACGGCGGGATTTTCCTGGACAATCTCCAGGTACTCCCAGAAAGTCCCCTCCCAGTGCTGTTGCCGGTAGGTGGAGGTGTCGAGTTTCTTTTCGATGATCGAAGCAAGCCCGTTCGCTTTGGTCGCTGCCATATGTGTACCTTTCACGACAAGACACAAC
>JBBQQZ010000121.1:0-10010 GCA_038215325.1 Tepidisphaerales bacterium
AGGCTGGGCGCGGTGACGTCGCCGATGAGGTCGGCTTCCGGGCCGACCAGGACCGTTCCGCGGCTGAGCACGGAGCTTTTGACCTTCCCCCGGACGATCAGCCCGCCGCAGAGAATGCGGTCGGCGACGACGTTGCCGCGCTTTTCCACCACCACCACGCCGCAGGTATCGATCGACCGGCGCGCCTCGTATGCCTTGATCAACACATCCTCCACGCGCAGCGACTTGTAGCAGTGCTTGCACGTGATCTGCATCGCACGACGACTCACCTCCTGCGCCTTGCCGCAGTAGAGGCAGGTGATCGTCATTCGATCGTCAGAGGATGGAGCGGGTGCTGTCGCCACCGTGTATTCGAAGGAGAAGACATTAGCCACGCATCACACGAATGAACACGAATCAGAAAGGCATCCATTCGTGCTCATTCGTGTGATTCGTGGCTTGTCGCATTACTTCGGCTGCTGCACGCCCTGGTTCGGACCCGGGATCGGGCGGTTGGCAGCGACGGGGCTGGGGCTGTTGGCTCGCTTGCCGGTGGCGTCGGGGCCGACCTGCACATGCCCGGACAGGCTGGCGCCTTCGTCGACGACCAGCTTGCTCGCCTGGATGTCGCCTTCGTACCGGGCGGTGTTCTTCAGTTCGATCTTGTCGGTGGCAACGAGGTTTCCCTTCACTTCGCCTTCGACAATGATCGCGCCGGCTTCCACGTCCGCCTGCATGCGCGCCTCTTTGGCGATGTGCAGCCGACCGGTGGTGTTGATCCGGCCTTCAAACTTCCCTTGAAGCTTCAGACCCTTCTCAAACGTCAACTCGCCCTTGAACGACGCGTCCGGGCCAATGATCGTCGGGAATTCCGCTGTGTTGTCCGCCATGTGGTGATACCTCCGTGATGGTTAGCCGAATACTAATCCGAATTCGCCACCGGGATACGGCAGCGCGGAAAAAATACGAATCAAATATTTCCGCATTTCTCCCATGTCTCCGTGCCTCCGTGCTGATTGCACTGCCGATCAGGTCTGGCTGTTCAGCAGGTCGTCCAGCAACAGGATGAGTGATTGTTCGTTGCGGTCACCGCGATCTTGCGCCCTGGTCGAGACGGCCCGGCCGCTGAGATAAATGTCGCTGCCGTTGATCGCGAAACCTGAGGCAAAGTCGTCGTCCTGCCCGCCGTAGCGGTTGGCGTCGATGTACTTGCCGCGCGGGCTGATCCGCGACACGTACCAGTCGTACGTTTCTTCACGCCCGGAAGTGGTGTTGCCGTCCTTCACTGAATCGCCGTTGGCGAAATTCAGGCTGGTCAGGGTGACCTGGCTCGAACCGGGGGCAAAATCTGCGGCACCCATGAACGAACCGACGGTATAGACGCTGCCGTCGTCGCCGATCACAAGATCGCTGATCGTCTCCAGATATTCGCCGCCGAGCTGCGCCTGCCATGCCGGCGTGCCATCCACCGCAAAGCGGCTGACCAGCAAATCCGGGTATTCGGGCGAATCTCCGCCATCCTCGTCGGTGGCGGTGAAGAGTCGCGTGACGTTAGGGCGTGGATCGACGTCCACCGTGTCTTCAAAATACCCGCCCGTATAGATGCCGCCATCATTGCTGATCGCGACCGCGACATTACCGTCGTAATCGTCGCCGCCGGTGCGCATCGCCCAGTTGAGCTGGCCTTTGCGGTTCAGCAGGCCGAGGAACGCGTCGGATTGCCCTTGGGCGTCGAGCACGTACGACTTACGCGAGGGATCGAAGTCGGCTTCGTCGCCAAACGTGCCGACGAAGTAGACATTCCCGCTCGGCGTGACGGCGATATCATTTACCGCGTTACGCACGTTCGGATCGATCTCCTCGGAATCAAAGTGATAGACCCAGCCGAGCGCGCCCAGCTTGGTCAGTCGCATGACAAACCCCGCATCACGCCCGACCGTCTTCAGCAGATAGACCCTGCTGCTCGGATCAAAATCCGCCGAGCGAGTGTAATACCCGCCGACGTAAGGATTGTCCTGCCCGTCGAGCGAGAGCGTCATCGCCACGTCGTCAAACGGACCGCCGAAGTTTCGCGCCCACTGCACCGTGCCGGATGCGTCGATCTGCACCACCAGGGCGTCGTTATAGTCGTCGTTGAACGTTTGATCGGCGGTGAGACTGATGTTGCCTGCGGTAATCGTTTCTCGAAACGCGCCTGCGAGGTAAATCACACCCGTCGAATCGACCGCGAGGTCCTGAACGTACTCGCCCGCGCCGCCCGGCTGCTGGTCGCCGACGCGACCGATGAACCCGCTGAGCCGAATCGGGTTGATCGCCATCTTGCGATCTTCGTAATCTTTGAAGTCGTCGTCCGTGTAGCCGCCGCCGATCTGGCGAGCCCAGACGAAGTTGCCGCTGGCGTCGAACTTGGTGACGTAAATGTCCGAATCCCCGCGTGCGGTGAGCCTGCTGACGCCGGCGCCGGGATTAAAATCGACCGTACCCGAGAAAAGCCCCGCAACGACGGTTCCGGTGGCATTGGAGATGACGCGCTGCGCACTATCGAATCCCGGCCCGCCATACGTCAGCGGAAGCACCGCAGGATCGATGGCGAAGTGATTGCGCTGTTCCAGCGGCTCGACGGCGATTTTCCCTTGGCGGCCCTTGGACATAGTTCGGCAAACGTAACCGCATCGGGATCGATCGTCCACTCAGGGGAAGGAGCGAAACCAATGAACCGCGCAATTACGCCGCACACGCCGCGACGTACCTGCGAATCGTCTCCGCCATCCCGAACTCCAGCGCGTCGGCGATCAGCGCGTGGCCGATCGAGACTTCGTCGATCGCGCCCACGGCGTGCAGGAACGGCGTGAGGTTCTCCAGACTGAGATCGTGCCCGGCATTGATCCCCAGCCCCGCCGCCCGCGCGGCGGCGGCGGCTTTTGAATAAGGCTGAACACCCGGCTCAAACCGACCCGCCGCAAATGCCCCAGCGTAGGGCTCGGTGTACAACTCCACGCGATCAGCACCCAGGTCGCGGGCGAGTTTCATCATCTCGACCACCGGGTCCATGAACAGGCTGACGCGACACCCGATCGATTTCAGCTCCCGGATCGCCGCCGCCAGCGCGTCGCGCTCGGCCGCGCCCAGTTCGACCAAGTTCCAGCCGTGATTGCTCGTAAACGCCTCCCGCGCGTCCGGCACGAGCGTCGCCTGATCCGGCCTCACCCGCCGGCAATGCTCGATGAGCCCGTGGAACGGATTGCCCTCGATGTTGTATTCCGCCTTCGGATACCGCTTCAAAAGCGCCGCCACCTCATCCACATCCGCCGGGCGAATATGCCGCTCGTCCGGCCTCGGATGCACCGTGATCCCCGCCGCCCCGGCATCCAGCGCGATGCCAGACAACTTCACAACCGACGGAATCCCCAGCGCGCGAGTATTGCGGAGCGTGGCGATCTTGTTGACGTTGACTGATAGATGGGTCATCAGACCCGGATCATAGCGACAATCCGAACCATGCGTTCATGAGGTTGCGAGGCTACGCTTAACGCTGATCGCCCAGCTTACCCCTTCGGCTTCCACACCGCCGCAGAGTAAATCGACCAGAGGTGGACGATCCAGCCCATCCAGATGAGCCACAACAGCCCCGCCAATACGAAATGGATCAGCGCGACGAGGATTCGTCCCTGGACCAGTTGCCCGAGGCCGGGGATGAAGAAGCTGCAAATCGCAGCGATGACGTTGCCGGTGGATCCGCGATGTTCTGACATAACACAGTTTACGGCGAGAGGCGCTCGATCTTCCACTGGTTTCCGTCGCACGTATACCGCAGCCGGTCATGCAGCCGCGACGGACGGCCTTGCCAGAACTCGATCGATTCCGGCGTCAATCGCCATCCGCCCCAGTGATCGGGCAGCGGAACGGCGTCGCCAAACTGCTTGCGGAATTGTTCGTCGAACTCGCGATCGCGTGCTTCCAGGGCCTCGCGCGAAGCGACCACGCGGCTTTGCGCCGATGTCCACGCCCCCACCCTCGCCCCGCGCGGCCGAATGTCGAAATAGGCCTTGGATTCGCCGCGTGACACCCGCGTCACCGTCCCCACGATCCGCACCTGCCGCTCGAGCACCGGCCAGAAGAACACCAGCGCCGCACGCGGGTTCGCATCCAGGTCCGAACCCTTGCGGCTTTCGTGGTTGCCGTAAAACGTAAACCCACGCGCCGAGAAATCCTTGAGCAGCACAATTCGCGCCGACGGTGCCCCACTCGCGTCCGCCGTCGCCAGCGTCATCGCATTGGGCTCGCCCGGGCGGTTCATCTTGGCGTCCTGAAACCACCGCGCAAACTGCTCGATCGCGTCGGCAGCGACATTCGCCTCGACAAGTTCGCTCAATCCGTAATCGACACGGAGGGAGTGAAGATCACGCTGGGTGGAGGATGGTTCAACAGAACCGCTCATGGCTTTTGCTCTTTCTCAGTGCGTGTAAGTGCTTCGACATCCGCAAGGTCGCGGGTACGGGCGCTTGCGCGTTTGTTGGTCAGTAGGTCGGACAGCGAGATGACTGGAACGACGACGCCATCAACATTCGTCTCGACCCTTCTTGCGTAGGCGGCTTCGAAATCAACTCCGCTCGGACTCGTCAGGATGTCGATATGAAACGGTTCACGTCCGAATGCGAAAACCTGATGCTGCTTCCTGAACAGATCAGCCGGCACGCTGCTCGCACTGAATCCGAAATGCTGCAGCGCCATTGAAACCTGCTGCGCGTTCGCTTCGTCGATCGCGATCCAAACGTCAAAGTCTTTCGTGTTAGGATGATGGCCGTGGAAGTTCACTGCATACCCGCCCAGGATCAAATAGCGGACGTTGTTCGAGTTGAAGCAACTCAGCAGATCCCTGAAGTTTGGGTCGAGTGCGATCATCATAGCCCCAAGCCATCTGTCGTATATGTTCGAGCGCGATGAGCCGCTCAAGCGGCGTCCGCTCCCGCCAATACGCCTCGTCTGCGGCATCTGCCTCGGCGAACGAGGCGTACGTGCGGAACGAGGTGCGGTCGAATGTCGTCAGTCCGCGCTCGAACTCTTCTCGTGTCATCGCACGTCGATAGTACCAGTTCGGGCGGCGATCCTACAGGTGCAAGCGGTACGAATCTCGAAGCGCTACAACAGTTTTGCACCTGAATTCAGCACCCATGCGCTGTTATGCCGTTCCAAAGGCGTCGCGGCAAGCCACACGCGCTCGTCACGCTCGTCGGCTTTTTCCATCGTCCCGGACCAGTACGCGGTGAGGTCAAATCCTTCGCGTTTCATGTCGCAATTGTAGCCTAGTCGGTCGTGAAGATGTAATCGGCGTGTGGTGCCGGCCATGGGCATCGGAGGTCGCCCGCGCCCACCGACTTGCAATCCCCTTCCGATTCACGCACGGATCATGGTCAGCAGCATCTTGAACGCCGACGTCGCCTGTACCGCGTGCGGCACGTTGGCGGGCAGAAGGAGCACTTCGCCCGCCTTTAGCTGGTGCGGCGTCGTTCCGATCGTCACGTCGCAAGTGCCTTCGATTGCCTGCACGATCGCGTCGAACGGGGCCGTGTGCTCGCTGAGCCCCTGGCCTTCGTCGAACGCGAACATTGTGACGGTTCCGGCAGGCTTTTTGAGCACCGTGAGCGAGACGACCGCGCCGGGTTGGACGGCGATCATCGAGGTGAGCGATTGAGGTTCGGTCATGATTTTCAGTCTCCTGGTTAACGACGAAAGCGATATGGCGTGGCCGACCAATCGACCACGCCACATTGCATTACGTCGTCAGCGGCTTGCGCCCATTGTTACTTTTTATTATAGAACGCTGGCAACTGCTTGCCCGTTTTTTCCCACTGCTTGATCACGGCGTCGGCCTTGCCAGCGCTGTTGAGCATGTGGAGCTTGCGGCGGACCATGCCGATGATCGCTTCGCGCCCCGGCCCGAGGTAGTTGCGCGGGTCGAACTCCGCCGGCTTGGTCGCGAAAACTTCGCGGATCTTGGCGGTCAGCGCCAGGCGAAGGTCGGTGTCAATATTCACCTTGCACACGCCGTACTTGCTGACGGCCATGTGAATCTGGTCTTCCGGAACCCCCTTGGCGTTGGGCATTGCCCCGCCGTACTTGTTGACCAGCTCGATAAACTCCTGCGGCACGCTTGAAGAGCCATGCATGACCAAGGGCAGGCCGGGGCAGGTCTTCATGATCTGTTCGACGCGGTCGAACGCCAGCTTGGCTTCGTGCTTGAACTTAAATGCGCCGTGGCTGGTCCCGATCGCGACGGCGAGGCTGTCGCACTTGGTCTTGGTCCAGAAGTCCTTGGCGACTTCGGGGTCGGTGAGGAATTTTTCAATATTCTTTTCGTATTCCTCGGCGTTCAGTCCGACGACGTCTTCTTCGATCCCGCCGAGCATGCCCAGCTCAGCCTCGACCACCACGCCGGAGGCGTGAGCGTGCTTGACGGCTTCGGCGGTCAGGGACACGTTGTGGTCGTATTCATGGTGCGAACCGTCGATCATGACGGAGGTGAATCCGTCCTTGATGCAGGTGTCGACGAGTTCGACGGTGTCGCCGTGGTCAAGATGGATCGAGATGGGCAACCAGGGATATTCGACGACGGCAGCGTCGATGATCGCCTTGAGATAGTGCATCTTGGCGTACTTGCGTGCGCCTTTGGAAATCTGGAGGATCAGCGGGCTTTTCTCGGCGGCACACGCCTCGATAATGCCCTGGCAGAGCTCCATGTTGTTGACGTTAAAGGCCCCAACCGCGAACCCGCCCTCGTAGGCAAGATCGAACATCGGCTTGGTGGTCATGAGTGGCATAAGCGGACTTCCTTTCAATTACGGTCGTTCACCCTTTATCGTAAGGGTTCTTAACTCCCGATTCAAAAGGGATATTTTGGTCTTTTGATCGTCGGTGTCAAGTCTGACAATTCATCGCGACGATTTCAGGGCTCGCCGCCTTTCTGGCGTCGAACGCTGAGGCAGAAAACTCAAGGGACAAGAAACAAGAAACAAACAAATGAACCCTTTGAATAACCCTGGCTGTTGCGCAAGTTGTCATCCTGAGGTACTCCGAAGGATCTTGTCGGCACGCAAAAGGCCCGCAAAT
Organism: Tepidisphaerales bacterium; assembly: GCA_038215325.1. Taxonomy (GTDB): domain Bacteria; phylum Planctomycetota; class Phycisphaerae; order Tepidisphaerales; family Tepidisphaeraceae; genus BPJO01. Next base: position 7,087 of record JBBQQZ010000121.1, read on the forward strand.
CACGTAGTCGATTAGATGCTTCGGGATACCTCAGCATGACCTTCTGGATATAATCAGGTTATTCAGAGGACTCAGATCGCAAAGGGCAAAGCCGAAGCCCCTAGCGTGCGCGAATATGCGCGATCTTGGGGTTTGGATTTTGTCTGTTGTTTGTCACTTGTTTCTTTCGATTTGAGTTTTCCGCCTCTCGCCTGCCGAACGCGCAGGATCCTGCGGTTCGGAAGTCAGCGCATAAATTCAGGCGGCTCTCTCGCGAGAGCCGCCTGAGTTGATTTTGGTTTTTGGGGATCAGGTTCGCTTAGTAGCGATTGCCACGATCGCCGCCGCCGGAGCGACCGCCACCGGAGCGACCACCGCCACCACCACCGCTGCGACCGCCGCCGGAGTAGCCACCGCCACCACCGCCGCCGCCGCCACCACCGTAACCACCACCACCACCGCCGCCACCCGAGGTCTTCGGCTTGGCTTCATTGACGGTAAGGGCGCGACCGTTCTGCTGCTGACCGTTCAGCGAGTTGATCGCGGCCTGGGCTTCGTCTTCCGAACCCATTTCCACGAATCCAAAACCCTTGCTGCGGCCAGTGTCGCGATCAGTGATGATCTGCGCGCTGGTCACGCTGCCGTGCGGCGTAAACATTTCCTGAAGCATGGAGCTATCGACGTCGTAGCTCAGATTACCAACATACAATTTCTTGCCCATGTGAATCTCCTTATGAGATGGGCCATCGATCTGTTTTTTACTTTCCAGGTCTTACCGAAAGGGGCCAGCGTTTCGACCCAAAAAGGTATGAAAGGATCAGGAAAAAACCAAAGGCAGAAATGAAACTGTCTCGACGGTTGGTTCTGATTGCAGACTTACCGGAGGACACGGTACGGGTTCTTCCCGACTTTGTATACCTAAATCCGCACCGAATTTCATAAATTATTCCAGTCGTCACATTTCGGACGCTGGATGGCTGCCCAGACTCGAAGACGAAAAGAGGAGGAATCCACGAATCTGCACGAAATCGACACGAATGAGGAGCGATGCAATCCCTGGGACCTCTGAACATCCTCAGATACTGCGCGAAATGTCATCCTGAGGTACTCCGAAGGATCTGGTCGGCAGCGAGAAGGCTTACGAATTGCGTGGTCGAGTAGATGCTTCGGAGTACCTCAGCATGACATTATGAAGGTGACCGGGTTGTTCAGAATCTTCCCCTGTCTGGATTCGTGTCGATTCGTGAAGATTCGTGGATCGTCTCTTCTCACATGACGCCTGCGGGCAATCGCCTTCAAGGGGTCTCGGATGGTGATTCGCTGCCTTCGGCGTTACGTTTCGCCCATGAGCAAAGACGCCGACCTTCCCCTGCGATACGTCACGCCGAGCGTTTGGGGCCTGCAAGTGCTCGCGAATCCGCTGGAACTGCTGAACGACCACGCCCATCTGGAGAAAAAGGCCGCCGCCAACGCGCTGGAGCTGCTGAATCGCTGGCCCGAGCCGAATCCGCCTGAAAACTGGGTAACCGCGATGACCGCAGTGGCGCGGGACGAGGTCGAGCACCTCGCGGTCGTCACGCGAATCCTCGCCCGTCGCGGCGGGCGTCTGACTAAATCACACCACAACCAATACGCCGCCGACCTGCACAAACTCGTCCGCAAAGGACGCGGCACCGAGGAACTTGTCGATCGGCTCATGATCAGTTCCCTCATCGAAGCCCGCTCCTGCGAACGCTTCAAACTGCTCGGCGACGCGATCACCGATGACCCAAAGACTGGCGACAAAGAACTGCAAAAGCTCTACCGGGGCCTCTGGGCGAGCGAACACGGGCACTATCTGACTTTCATCCAGCTCGCCGAACAGATCCTGCCGGAAAAAATCGTCGCCAAACGTTGGAATGAGATGCTGGACCTGGAAGCAAATATCATCCGGTCTCAAACCGCCGGGCCGCGCATGCACAGCGGCGTTCACGACTGAATCGCTTTCGATTCGTCATTGAATAGCCGCAATTTGGTGCTTATCTGAAATTGCGATCACGCGAGTCCGTCACCGTCGCCGCACGTCGGGCGAGACACTACAATCGACATGACATGAAGATCGCCCTTGCCCAAATCAATCCAACCATCGGCGATATCGCCGGCAACGTCGCCAAGACGCTCGATTTCATCGGCCGCGCGAAAGCCGAGGGCGCGAACGTCGTCGTGTTTCCTGAGTTGTCGGTCATCGGCTATCCGCCTAAGGATCTGCTGCTCAAGCCCCAGTTCATCGACGACAACCTCGCTGCCGTTCAGCAAATCGCCAGCACGGTGAGTGGGCTTGACGTGATCGTCGGCTACGCCGACCGCAACAAAGCCCCCGTCGGCCGACCCCTCCACAACGCGGCGGCGGTGCTGCGGGACGGGAAGGTCGCTTCCAGACACTTCAAGACGCTGCTGCCCACCTACGACGTCTTCGACGAATCCCGCTATTTCGAGCCCGGACCCAGCCACGAACGCAATGAACTGCTGCGCGTCGGGGACATCCCCGTCGGCCTGTCGATCTGCGAAGACCTCTGGAACGACGAGCGTCTCATCGCGCGCCGTTTGTACCACCAGAACCCCATCGCCGACCTCGACGCCGCCGGGGCGCAGGTGATGATCAACTGTTCGGCGTCGCCGTTTGTGGTCGGCAAGCAGGATTTCCGGATTCAACTGTTCGGATCGCAGGCAAAGCAGTTCGGTACGCCGCTGGTGTATGTGAACCAGGTGGGCGGGAACGACGAGTTGGTGTTTGATGGCTGCTCGATGGTGTTTGACGCATCGGGCAAGGTGATTGCCCAGGCGAAGGATTTTGAAGAGGATCTGATCGTCGTTGATCTCGGCGATAGCACCACGCCCCCCACCCGCATCTCGCGAGGCCGCGATACGCACTCCACGGGCCTCGAATCGATCTACGACGCACTGGT
>JBBQQZ010000122.1:0-9915 GCA_038215325.1 Tepidisphaerales bacterium
TCGCCAACAGGGATCGGCGATCGTTCGGGTGCCCGCAGACAATCGCGCCTCCCGCCGCGACAGACGGCGTCACGTTGTCCATGCGTTATCCACCTGTTGTTCATAACCTGCTGTCGAAAGACCACGCCACGGATGTAAACCGGCGGATTACGCAGACCGCAGGAGCTTGGATCTCGGATGGTTCACTGGCGATACGCTCATTTCGGCGCCTTCCCCTGGCCCAAGTCCTTGCCCTGACCGAACCACTTCCTGAACGTGGCATGGCAGAACTCGGCGGAGCCTAGCGTGGCTTCAAAGACTCTGTCAGATCGATTCCGCTGATGTCCTTGATTACGCGGACAAGCGTGACGCCGTCGGCGGGTTTGGCGCGTTCGACGGCTTCGATGGTGGGCATAAGCTTGGCGTCGCCGGCGTCTTTGAGCCAGACGTACATGACCGCAATCGCCTTGCGACGCCGACCGTCGAGGTGGGCGGGGACGAACTCGTCCTTGAGTGCCGCGATGGGCGTCGGGTTCAGCAGATCGATCCCGGCGGCGTTAACGGGGGTGGCCTGGGGGCTGGTGATCAATGCTTCGATGAACTGCACCCACGGCGAGCCGTGGATCGTCGACACGTACCGCGCCGCGAGCACGTTTGACAAGCCGGTGGCCATCCAGACCTGGTCCTCGGTGCGGGGGAGATCGGTCATCGCTTGACGCGCGATGAAGTCGGCGATGTTGACCAGCACTAGCGTCGTGGCACGGCTGGCGATCTGGAGCTGCACCTGCGATTCGCTATCGGTGATGTACTGGGCGAGGGCGCTGGTGCGCTGGTCGGTGGTGTCGGTGGTGTTGAAAATCGCCGCGACGGCGGATTCGTCGGCGGGGCCTTCGGTCGCGAGAGAGACGCTGCGATCAAAATCGAGCGTGTCCGAAACCGCGTTATAGCGGAACCGTGGGTCGGTCCAGCCTTCCCGAAGCGCCTGCTTGAGGTGCTCGGCCGGCGAAACGATGTAAACCATCGAAGGACGAATGAACGAAAGCTGCTTCAGCCCGGGGATGATCCGCTGGTCCAGAACCTCGTCAACCTGGGAAGGTTTGAGGGTTGGGAGGTCTTTGAGCATGGTGGCGACGAACAGGTCTCGCCGGGCGGCGATATGTTCGAGGAGGTCTGCGGGCTTGGTCGCGGGTCCGATGCCGGCTTTGACGCGCCGTGCCCCCTCGTTGACCCACCCCTGGTCTGTGGGCAGGCAGATGTACGCCCGTCCGCCGACCTCGAATCGAACGTAACCCTTTGGTGTAAATACTTTTATCGCTGGACGAGTGGCCGGGCCGGTGGTAGTCGAAGGCTGGGCCTCGACGGTCAACGCGGTGGCAAGAATACCGAGAACGAGGGAAATAAGTCGTGTAGTGGGGGTCATGGCGGTGATCATTCCGATTGGGGTTTGCGCAGCATAAACTCCGGATCAGGATGAGGGAAACCCCAAAAAATTTGCTTGCAAATACGATCTGAAAGATCGAAACTACTTCCGGACAACCCGTGATCCGGGCCGGCTCCGCGTTCTGACGTCGTACGGACAGAGCGCCGCGCCGGGGACAATTTTGAAAGGAGAGGTTTTTAAAATGAGTTTCAACCCATCCCGTCCCACAGGTGCAGCTGCGCCTCCAATGGACGTGGATCCTCCCCGCTTCTCACCGGACAGCACCTCGCTCGTCGGAGAGTCGCCTGCGATAGGATCCGTCAAAGACGTCGCCGCCAGCATCGCTGGTAGACGATCCACCGTTCTCATTCTGGGTGAGACGGGCACCGGCAAAGAGATGCTGGCCCGACACATCCACGCCCTCTCCGATCGACAAGACAAACCTTTCGTTCCGGTCGACTGCTCGGCCCTCACGGACACGCTGTTTGAAAGCCAGTTGTTTGGCCACGTGCGCGGTGCCTTTACGGGCGCGGTTCGCGACAGCCTCGGCTTCATCCGCGCCGCCGACACCGGAACGCTGTTCCTCGACGAAATCGGCGAGCTTCCGCTTCCGCTGCAATCGAAGCTGCTCCGCGTGATGCAGGAACGCATGGTCACCCCCGTTGGCGATACACGCGGCTACCCGGTCGACGTGCGCGTGGTGTGCGCGACCAATCGCGACATCGCCGCCATGGTGCGCGCCAGCACGTTCCGCGAGGATTTGCTGTTCCGCCTGAACGTCATCACGATGAACCTCCCACCGCTGCGCGAGCGGCCGACGGATATCGTGCCCCTGGCGCGTCACTTCCTACAGCAGCAGGCTTCGATCTACGGCGAGACGCCCAAGCGTCTGTCGCCCGAAGCGCGCGAAATCCTGCAAGGCTACGCCTGGCCGGGCAACGTGCGTGAACTGGCGAACGTGGTCGAGCACTCGCACGTGCTGACCGATGGAAACGAGATCACCGCCGACGACCTGCCCGAGCGTATCCGCGCGATGGCCAGCTTCGGCGATCTCGGTTCAGACCTGCGTCTGGAAGAGCTCGAACGCCGCGCCATCCACGAAGCCCTCCGCCGCAGCAACGGCAACAAGGCCTCCGCGGCGCGAATGGTCGGGCTGAACATCCAGAAGTTCAACCGCCATCTCTCGAAGCTGAAGATCATGGTCTGAGCGATCGCTGCATCGCTTTGTGTATCAAAATTGTCCGCACCAAACCCAGGCGATGAGCCTGGGTTTGGTGTTTTAATGGCGGACGGCGCGGTTGCAATGCCGGTTTCTTGAGCCAAGTTCCGATAATGGATTTGTACTGCATCGAAGCGAGATGCAGCCGAACCGCCCGGCGGTTGCAGGGTTCGCCGTGCGAACCGATCGCCCGAGATGGTTCGCACGGCGAACCCTACTGTTCCGGCTACCGTGAAAGGGTGGGGTCCATCATACGGTTCGTGCGTGAACCGCGCGCGGAGAATGTGGTGTAGCTGCGACGCCGGCGTCTCCCATTCGTTGCTCATATCCGCACAAATGGGCGACGCAGGCGTCGCAGCTACAGGCGCGTGGATCACCCACGATCTTTATCAGAATAGGTTGGACGGAGCCCTACACGGAAGGCTTGGGGGGCGTTCGAGAACACGATTGCAGTGCAATCAACGCGGTCGCGATGAATGCGATGATCCCGTGCAGGATCGTGCTGTGCCACGCGTGCGGGGGACGTTCGAACAGCACGTCCTGTCCGAGGTTGGTGAGGTACTTGTAAGCGATGGGGCTGTGCGACCAGTCGCCTAGGACGTGGTAGGCACCGTTGAGGGCCATCAGCGGCTGGTACGCGAAGGCGTGGTCGATCATCCACGTGCCCGGCGATGTCCCGAACGCCGGCGACATCCACACCGGCCAGGTGAGCCAGGCGAGCAGCACGATCGTAACCGGCCCCCGCGCCGCCGATTCACCGACGCCGCGCGAGAGGAGTGACGTGACCGATACGATTGCGCCGCTGAACGCGATCAGGAAACTGACCAGTTGCACCGCCGGCATCGCGAGGCGGGGCTGGTCGAACAAACCCAACAGCAGGATGAGCGACGACGCCAGCGCGACCGAAAGCGACAGCAACACCACTTCGCGCCAATTCCGCGCCAGCGGACCGACGGCAACGCTCACCAGGCCGGCGATGAATACCGAAGCGAAGACCGTGCCGAGCGTGACGTCAATTAGCGCATAGACGATCAGGCTGGCGATCAGGGCTACGCTGCCGCACAGCAGCGCGGCGACGATCGCCGCGAGCGAGACGCCGGAGACCGTTCGTTTCACTGAAGTTGACGTTGCGGCAGTTTCCAAAGCGTTTCTGTGGCACGGGTTACGGCTGTTTCTTCTGGATCGAACTGTCGAGCATGATTTTCTTGGAGTAGGTCTCGCCTTCACGCCAGTAGCTGACGTTGACGGTGTTGCCCGGCTGGTGGCGCTCGAGAACGAGGTACATCTGGTCGGAGTTGTGGACGGGTTTGTCGTCGATCGACAGGATGATGTCGCCAACGCGCAGGCTGCCGTCGCTGAGACGGGTCGTGCCGCGAAGTCCCCCTGCCTCGGCGGCGGAACTGGGGAGAACTTGGACGATCACCGCGCCCTGCACGCCCAGGCGGGCGCCGAAGCGTTTGGAAAGGTCGTCGCTCAACGTGACGCCGAGTGCCGCGCGATCGACCATGCCGTAGCGGATCAGTTGCGGCACAATGCGGTTGACGGTGTCAACCGGGACGGCGAACCCGATGCCGGAGCTGGCGCCCGAGGGAGAAAAGATCGCGGTATTCACGCCGATGAGCCGGCCGGCAGAATCGAGGAGCGGGCCGCCGGAGTTGCCGGGGTTGATCGCGGCGTCGGTCTGGATGACGTTCTCGATCGGCTGGCGGCTTTCCGAGCGGATCGTGCGGCCCAGCGCCGAGACGATGCCGGTGGTGAGCGTGTGATCGAGGCCGAACGGGTTGCCGATCGCGTAGACCTTCTGGCCGACGAGCAGGTCCGCGCTCGTGCCGACGGGGATCGGCGTGATCGAGGACTTGGGTTTGATCCTCAGCACCGCCAGATCGTGTTCGCGCGCGACGCCGACGAGTTCGGCGTCGTAGACCGCGTCGTCGCTGAACGCGATCTTGGCGGAATTGGCGTCCTTGATGACGTGGAAGTTGGTGACGATGTGGCCGTCGTTGTCCCAGACGAAACCGGAACCGGTCCCGACGTCCACTTCACCGACCTCCCGGCCGAAAACGTCGCTTTGCTTGAGCTTGGTGGTGATGAAGACGACCGACGGGCTGAGCGTGCGGAACAGCTCGGTCGTCTGTAGTTCGTCCGTCTGGAGCGCCGGGCGGCTGGTGGGCACGCGCGGCTGGGCATCAGCGCCCGCCTGGCGGGCGGCGAACATCAGGTACGCCAGCACGCCGCCCATGACCGCAGAGAGCATGACTGTGCGCCAGGAGCCGAGGATTCCGTTGTTCATGTTCTTACTCTCCACTAACCGCGTTAGCCGCAACGCTACGCGTTGCGCGTCTGTCGTTCTGCTCGGTCATGGAAGACGCGCAACGCGTAGCGGTGCGGCTAACGTCTTTCACGGTCCGCGCCATTTTAGCTCCGCGAAGACATTCGCAAGCAGAATGAGCCCCGCGCCGGCGATTTGGATGCCGGTCATCCCCGCGTCCGGCTCGATTGCCCACGCGAACGCCGCCGCGACGATCGGCTCGAAGAGGTAGACGATCGCCGCCCGGGTCGGGTCGATGCGGTACTGGTAGTGGCTCATCAGCCCGAACGCCACGAGCGTGCAAAGAACCGTCAGCAGCCCGAGTTCCCAGACGAGTTTCGGCGTGAATAGCGCGGTCGCGGTGAGATTGCCGAATCCCGGAAGGAACATGGCGAGGCCGCCACACGCCAGTCCGCATATCGCGAAGATCACGACCGTCACGCGGGCCGCGTCGTCCTTGGGCATCAGCCACCCCAGTAACACGATCTCGACGCTGAAACCCACCGCCGAGAGAAGGACGAAGATTTCGCCGAGGTCCATCCCCCCGACTTCGACGCCGGCGGTCTTGGCACCGGTGAGGAGATAGATCCCCCCCAGCGCCACCGCGCACGCCACGATCAGGTTGGCGGCAGGGCGCTTGAAGCTGATGATCGCCACCAGGATCGGCACGAGCACGACGGTCAGGTTCGTCAGAAACGCCGCCACCGCTTCAGTCGTGCGATCGAGGCCCAGGTGTTGGCAGACCAGCGCAACGCAGAGCACCACGCCGATCGGAACGCCGCATAGAAAGGTTTTGACAGACCATCCACGCCGCGCCCGAGGGAAGATCGCCAGCCAGACGACCGACGCGACGAGGAAGCGGATCGACAGCATCAGCACCGGCCCAAGCGCCGATCCGTTGGGCACGCCGGCGGCGTGGTTGGTGGCTTCGCCGACGTTCTTGGCCCAGACAAACCCCATGCCCCAGAACACGGTGGCGAGCGTGAGCATCAGGATCGCGAAGCGTCGCTCGGAACTGGTGGTGGCGGTGCCGAGCATGATGAGACAATGATGCGTGTGGCGTGACGAGTGGATCGTGAAAGGATTGCCAACCTTACACGGAACACTCGTCACGCCACACGATTTATCATTTTTGGAGCGTTATCGCGCCGCGATCGACGCGCGCGGCGCTTCGACCTGCACCAGGCTGCCGACCACGCCGGCGCGGGTGACGGCACGCATTGAAACCAGTTTGCCGTCGCTGGTGATGACGAACAGCGTGCTGTCCTTCGGATTGATGTGGGCGACGGCGGCGGCGAAGTCGTCGCGCTCGGTGGCAAACTGCTGTGCGCCGGTCTTCTTATCCAAGGCGGCGACGTGGTTGGATTCGGTCAGCACGTAGGCCAGCTTGGCGTCGTCAGCGAGCAGACGCAGCGCCTCGGGATTGCTCCAGCGAGCTTCCGGGTAGCGGCCGGGCTGTTTCTTATCCAGCGCGACCAGGCCTTTACCGTCGACGTAAATGTAGACTGTATCGGCGGTCGGGACGGGGGATTGCTTGAGCGGCGTGCCGGCGAAATATTCCCAGCGGATCTTGCCGGTGATCGGATCGAGGCAATACAGCTTGCTGTCGGTCGAGGGGACGTAAACGCCGGATTCATCCACGCGAATGGCGGCGACGATGCGGCCGTCGGTCTTGAAGACCGAGTCGGGCATCTCGTCGTTACGCGGCCAGAGGAGCGTCGGGTCATTGGTGATGGAAATGACCTCGCCGTTCTCGTTCGCGAAGTAAAGCACGTTCTCAAACAGCGCCGGTTGCGTCCGCACGACACCGCGGGCGATGCGCGTCCAGATGTAGGGGCTGCCATAAGGTCGGTCCAGCGAGATCGCGCCGATGCGGCCTCCCTGTTCGCTGTCGATGCCGGCATAGACCATCTCATCCACCGCCACCGGCGGCGAACGCAATGGCTGGGGCAGATTAATGGTCTTGCGGCGGATGCCCTCGCGCGAAACGATCTCGATCGCGGCGCTGGTCGGGAAGATTACGCGTTCGGCCTGCACCATCGGTACACCGACGAGGTCGCCGGGCTTCCCGATCCGCATGCGGAACTTCAACCCGCCTGCGGTATCAAACGCGGCGATGTCGTTCTTGGGCCCGTAAACGAACAGCATGTCGTTGACGAAGTAGAAGCCCTTGATGTCTTTGGAGTCGAACCCCGTGTCGGCGGTCCAGTTACGAATGAACGAGCCGGGGGGCACGACCTCGGGCTCGCGCATCACGTATTCTTTGGACCGGCAACCGCCCATCAAAGCGGCGGCCATCAGGGTGAGTATCAAGGTGTAGCTTTTCACAAATCGCTCCTGCCAGGGGAAGGTTAAGACCCCGAATGTACCGGGAAGCGTAAGACGTGGTCAAACAGAGAGTAATCAGTAATCAGGGGCGAGGGGCGAGCTAGCCTCCCGGACTTGCCCCTCACCCCTGATTACTTGCCCCTGTCTAGATCGGCTTTTCCGGGTCCAATTTCGTCTCCGGGGCCGGGTCTTTGACCGGATTTTGCTTCAGGGAGGCCTTCTGGGTGTTGGCCACGATCAGCGCCTTGGCGGCGTCGAATTCCTCCTGGGTCATTTTTCCGTCTTTGACCAGTTGACGCAGATTCGACAGGGTGAACCCCGCCATCGGGTCATTGGCGGTATCGTCCTGGCCCGCCAGGATCTTCCGTCGCACCAGCGCGATCGACCCGATCAGCACCGCAATCACCGCCATCACGATCAACGTCGGGAAGAACAAGTCGCTCGCATCGCCTTCGGCCAAAATGCTATCCATCAGGATCATCATCCTTACATCTTACGCATCGTCCCGCCGGTCCATATACTTCCGGGCATGCCAGAGCGAAAATGCGTATCTCATAAGGTGCTGGTCGGGCTGGAAGTCCACGTCCAACTCGCGACGAAGACGAAGATGTTCACCGGCGTGGCGAACCTGTCCGGCGCCCTCAAGGCCGGCGACACGCCGCCCGAGCCGAACACCGCAGTCGATGAGCAGATCATGGGCTTTCCGGGCGTCCTGCCGGTCATGAACAAGAAGGCGGTCGAATACTCGATCAAAGCCGGCCTGGCGCTGGGATGCGAGATCAGTAAGTTCACGAAATGGGATCGTAAGTCCTATTACTACCCGGACTTACCGAAAAATTACCAGATCAGCCAGTACGACCTGCCGCTGTGCGGGCCGGGGGTGTTCGAGCTGCAAATCGGTGAGCCTGCTTCAGCGGGCGGGGTTCCCGAGACCAAGAAAATCCGCATCCGCAGGGCTCATCTCGAAGAAGACGCCGGCAAACTGCTGCACGAAGCGCCCGGCGGATACCACATCGACTGGTCGATCGTCGATCTCAACCGCGCCGGCACACCGCTCCTGGAAATCGTCACCGAACCCGATTTTGACTCCCCCAAGTCGGTTTCCGCGTTCGCGCAGGAGCTTCAGAAGCTGGTCCAGTACCTCGGCGTCTCCGAAGGCCAGATGCAGCTCGGGCACATGCGGTTTGAGCCGAACATCAACGTCCACATCACAGATCAGGACGGAAAAATCCACAAAACCGCGATCACCGAGATCAAAAACCTCAACAGCTTTTCCGTGGTGGAGAAGGCGACCGCGTACGAAGTGCAGCGGCAGATCCGCCAGTGGGAAGAGTCCGGTGAACTGGGCAAAAAAAGCACCTACGGCTGGGACGACGCCACCGAAACCACGTTCTTCCAACGCGCCAAGGAAGGCGAAAGCGACTACCGCTACTTCCCCGACCCGGATCTGATGCCGGTGGAAGTGGATGAGGCGTGGCTGACCGAACTGAAGAGTCAGGTCGGCGAACTTCCCGGGGCGCGTCGCGCCCGGTATATCGACGCCCTCGGCCTCAACGCCACCGACGCCGCGGCGCTGGCTGCCGACAAGAGCGCGGGGGATTTTTTTGAAAAAATCGTCAACGACGGCGTGCCCCCGAAGCGTGCCAGCACGCTCATGGAAGCCCTCCGCGAGATGAGCAACGAACGCGCCCGCAAGATCGTCGACCTCGGCATCGCGCCCGATAGCCTCGCCCAGATCGGCAAACTGATCGAAGGCGGCAAGGTCGCCGCGTCCAAGGAAGTCACCAAAAAAATCCTCGACGCCATGCTCTCCGAAGGCGGATCGGTCGATGCCGTCACGCAGAAACTGGGCCTGATCCAGACCACCGACACCAGCGCCATCGACGCCGCGATCGACGCGGTCATCGCCCAGAACCCCAAGCCGCTACAGGACTACAAATCCGGCAAGCAAAGCGCGCTGGGCGCGTTGGTCGGCATGGTCATGAAGAGCGCCAAGGGCATGAACGCGAAACTGGTGCAGGAGCGGATGAAGGAAAAGCTGGGTTGACGCAGGCTGCGCGTATATCCTAAACTATACGGAACGAATCGCCATGCCGAGTCCCGTACGATTTGCTGTGGTGAAGAAGCTGCTGGAATCCAGTGGGTGGACGTTCAAACGATCCAAAGGGTCGCACTTCCATTTTGTGAAGGCGGGTCGCCGGACGATGGTTATTCCGGTTGATGCTGGAAAGGTAGCGCCGACTTATGTCCGCGAAGTTGAAAAAGCGATCGCCGAAGAAGAACGCACCTGATCCGCATCGTCCTTTCGATGTGAGCTTGTGGCATAAGGCCGAGCAGATCGCCGGCCGCTATTCGGTCATCATTCGCGAGGAGCCGGACGTGGGCGGGTACCTGGGACGAGGCGTCGAGTTTCCGCTGGTTTTCAGCGACGGACCCACGCTCGAAACGTGCATGAAGAACACGCAGCAGGCGATCGCGCTGGTGATCGCAACGATGCTGGAAGAGGGCCAAACTCCTCCGCCCCCCACATCGGAAGGAACGCGGCAGGAACAGGTCAACGTGCGTGTGTCCGGGCTGGAGAAACTGTTGATCGAGGACGCCGCGCGGAGCAGAGGCTATCGCGGCGTTTCCGACTTTATGCGCGCCGCCGCGCTGGCCAGC
>JBBQQZ010000123.1:0-9900 GCA_038215325.1 Tepidisphaerales bacterium
CGCTGGCGCGAACCTGCCGAAGTTGCGCAGGAGATTAACGATTGGTGGCGCGATAATATCGAGCACGGCCGGACCAGCATGCTGCTGGCTTATGCGCTGGGCAAGGCGCAGCGAGTACTGTCACACCTGGACCCATCAATCGGCCCGATACTTCTTCACGGCGCGGTGCAGCGAATCGTCGACACCTATCGCGACTGCGGCATCGATCTCCCGCCAACGCAAGCGGCATCGTCGGAGAACGCCAAAGCGAACCGCGGCAGGGCAATCGTCATTTGTCCGCCCGCCGCGGTGGAAGGCACTTGGGCTCGCAAATTTGCGCCCATCTCGATCGCCGTGGCGTCGGGATGGATGACGATTCGGGGCTTTCGCAGGCGACATAATGCGGATCGCGGGTTTGTGCTGTCCGACCACGCCGATTGGCCGGGGCTGTTGCAGACGATCGATGAAACCCGCGCCGAGCACGTCATCGCCACACACGGCTACACGCAGCAATTTTCGCGATATCTCAATGAACGGGGAACGCGCGCGTCCGTCTATCAGACCCGATTCACCGACAGTGACGAATCCGAAGCAAAGCCGGCGAAGGAAACGGAAGAATGAGACGTTTCGCCGCACTTTACGCTCGGCTCGATGGCAGCAATCGCACGAGCGAGAAGCTGGAAGCCCTCCGCGACTACTTCGTATCCGCCCCGCCGGAGGACGCGATCTGGGCGGTTTACATTCTTTCCGGGCGCAAAATCGGACGCACGATCAACTCGCGTCAACTGCGCCAATGGGCGGCCGAAGTTTCGGGGTTTCCGGAATGGATGTTACAGGAATGTCATAACCTTGTCGGCGACCTATCCGAAACGCTCTCGCTCCTGATTCCGTTCGCGTCTCCAATCGATATCGCCCCGCCGCTTCACGAGATGATCGAATCGCGGCTGCTGCCTGCGGGCAAACTGCTGGCGGATAAGCAGCGGGAGATCATCGTCCAGACCTGGCGCGAACTATCGGCCGAGGAGCGGTTCGTCTTCCATAAGCTCACCAGCGGGAACTTTCGCGTCGGCGTATCCCGACAATCGCTGATCTTGGCATTAGCGGCTGCTGCGCAGGTCGAACCGTCGGTGATCGCGAATCGGCTGTCCGGAAACTGGTCGCCCGAGCCTGCGATGATGCGCCGCCTTCTTACACCGGCCGGCCCGGAAGAGCCGCGATCCTCCAGTCTGCCTTACCCCTTCATGCTCGCGCACGCACTGCACGAGCCGCCGGATACACTAGGCGCTCTGGAAGAATGGAACATCGAATGGAAATGGGATGGTATCCGCTCGCAACTGATCCGGCGCGAAGGGAAAGTCGCGATTTGGTCGCGCGGGGACGAGCTTATTTCGGGTGCATTCCCTGAACTGATCCAGGCCGCGGCGCTTCTTCCGGATGGCATGGTGCTCGATGGGGAAATCGTCGCCTGGGACGAGGCCGCCGGACACCCCCAACCTTTTGCCGCGCTCCAGCGTCGGCTCAATCGCAAGAACGTGGAACTGAGCTTTTGGCCAGATGTACCGGTGAAATTGATCGCGTTCGATCTGCTGGAACTGGACAGCCGGGATCTGCGCGCCGACACGTTCGCCGTACGACGCCAGTTGCTCGACAATCTCATTCGCACGCACTCATCGGTGCCCGAAATCGGCATCTCCGCCAACCTCCACGTGAAATCGTGGGATGAACTGCTGCTACGCATGGAAGAATCGCGGGCACGCCGCGTTGAGGGCGTGATGCTGAAACATCGCGATTCTCCTTATCGCGCCGGCCGTCCGACCGGGCTCTGGTGGAAGCTGAAAGTGCAACCCTACACCGTGGACGCGGTGCTGATCGCGGCGCAGTCGGGGTCGGGGAAACGAGCGGGGCTTTTTACGGATTACACCTTTGGCGTCTGGAATGATGCCCATACCGAACTGCTTCCCGTAGCCAAAGCCTACTCCGGGTTGACCGATCAGGAGATCGTTGAAATGGATCGCTTCGTGCGCCGGCACACGACCGGGCGCTACGGCCCGGTACACGCGGTCGAACCGGTGCGCGTGCTGGAGCTTGGATTCGAAGCGATCCAGCGATCCACGCGACATAAGTCCGGCGTTGCATTGCGCTTCCCACGCATTCTTCGATTGCGTGTTGACAAGAAGCCGGATGAGGCCGACACGCTCCAGAGCTTGCGCCAGCTTCTCGCTGGAAGCGAGGGTGCGATATGAAGAAGCTTTCTGGCCTGAAGCGGGTTGAAGAATTCTTCCGATCGACTGGCCGGTCGCCATTCCCGTTTCAACGCGAAATCTGGAACGCGTATCTCGCGGGCCAAAGCGGATTGATTCTCGCCCCGACCGGCACGGGCAAAACGTTCGCCGCCGCGATGGGGCCGGCGATCGAAATAATGGATGAGGCGGTGCCTGCCAAAACCAAGAACGTTGCGACCAAGGCCCCGCCATTGACGATTCTCTGGATCACCCCCCTTCGCGCGTTGGCGGCCGACACGGTTGAGTCATTGAAGGCGGCGGCACAACGCTTGGAACTCGCATGGTCTATCGAACTGCGAACTTCTGATACCTCCGCATCCGTCCGCAAGCGACAGAAAGAACGATTGCCGACGATTCTGGTCACCACGCCTGAAAGCATGTCGCTGCTGCTGTCGTATCCCGACTCGCCGACGCGATTCGATTCGTTGCGTTGCGTTGTGATCGACGAATTACACGAATTGATGGGTACCAAACGCGGCACCCAGGTGGAACTGGCTTTGGCACGGTTGCGCCGGTTTCGACCTGAGCTACGCATTTGGGGATTGTCCGCCACCGTCGCTAATCCCCGCGAGGCGGCTTCATTTTTACTGGGCCCGGCCAACGAGCACCGATCGCACATCGTTCGTGCGCCGGACGACAAACCCTTCGCCATTCAGAGTGTTTTGCCAGGGCGTATTGAGCGTTTCCCTTGGGCGGGACATTTGGGTTTGAATCTGCTGAAAGATGTCATCACCCACGTCGAATCAGCCCGAACGACGCTGATTTTCACGAACACGCGATCGCAGTCCGAATTATGGTTTCGGGCGCTGATGGACGCGCGGCCGGACTGGGTCGGGGATATCGCGATTCACCACGGCTCGATCGAACGGGCGACGCGACAGAAAATCGAACAACTACTGCGTGCAGGCGAATTTCGTGCCGTCGTATGCACGTCAAGCCTGGATCTGGGCGTCGATTTTTGGCCCGTCGAGCAGGTGATCCAGATCGGGAGCCCGAAGAGCATCGCGCGGGCGGTCCAGCGCGCCGGGAGATCGGGACATCAGCCGGGCGTTGAAAGCAAACTGATCTGTGTGCCGACGCAGGCATTTGAGCTGATTGAGTTCTCCGCCGCGCGCCATGCGGTGGATCATCGGGCGATCGAAGCGCGTGAACCGGTCAGGCTGGCGCTGGATGTCCTGGCGCAGCACGTTGTCACGATCGCCGCAGGGGGTGGATTCGATCGGCAGGAACTATTCGACGAAGTGCGATCGACCCACAGTTTCGCGATGATGACCGAGGAGCAATGGGGCTGGGTGATGGACTTTGCCGAACGCGGCGGACCAAGCCTGGTGGCGTATCCGCGATTCGCCCGCATACGCCGGGATGAAACTGGGCGCTGGACCGTTGCTTCCGATGCGATCGCGCGCATGCACCGCATGGGCATCGGCACGATCACGTCCGATGGAACCATCGGCGTTCAGTTCGTCGGCGGGAAGCGGTTGGGCGCGGTGGAGGAATCCTTCATCGCCAAGTTGCGCCTGGGCGACGCATTCATGTTCGCCGGGCGACGACTGGAGTTCGTTCGCGTGTATCAGATGACCGCCTTGGTCCGCGCCGCCAGGTGCAAACGCGGGACCGTGCCGCGTTGGATGGGCGGAAAGCTGCCGATGTCGTCGAGCCTGGCAAACGCCGTGCGGCTGCGTCTCGATCAGGCTGCCGACGGAATCTATGTCGATGATGAAATGCGACACGTCAGCCCCATCCTCGATCTTCAGCGCCGTTGGTCGGCGATTCCGCGCGTCGGCGAACTGCTGATCGAGCAGACCACGACGCGGGAAGGGATGCATCGGTATATTTATCCCTACCAGGGGCGCCTGGTTCACGAAGGACTGGCGGCCGTGTTCATCCTGCGACTGGCCCGCCTGGGCGTCGCGCCGGCAACCGCGACCTTCAACGACTACGGGATTGAGCTGCTGTCACCGTCGCAAGTCTCGTTGGCCGAACCCGAGTTCCGTAAACTGCTTTCGGTCGAACGACTCGCTGAAGACGTCGTGGAGTGCATGAACAGCAGCGAACTAGCAAGGCGTCATTTCCGCGAGATAGCCCGCATCGCGGGGCTGCTGGTGCAAACGCGCCCCGGCGCGCCGCGCAGCAATCGACAATTGCAGGCTTCCAGCGAACTGTTCTTCGACGTGTTCCGCGACTTCGATCCTGAGAATCTCTTGATGGAGCAGGCCCGGCGGGAGGTGCTGGAACGACAACTGGAATTCACCCGCCTCAAGGCCGGATTGGAGCAGATCGCGATGCAGAAGCTACTGATTAAAGAATGCCAGCGGCTATCGCCGCTGTCGTTTCCGTTGTGGGCCGAACGCATCGCGTCGCAAACGCTGCGTCTGGAATCCTCCGCCGACCGCATCGAACGCATCGCCCGACAACTTGAGGCGGCGGCGGAGGCTTCATCATGACGCCAACAAGCGGCGCCGTCTCCATTACCTTCGCAAACCAGCCGCTATGGCTCCTGCCCGATCGCGCGGTCTGGTGGCCGGGGCGCGATACGCTGATCGTCGCCGATCTGCACTTCGGGAAATCGGCATCCTTCCGCTCCGCCGGTGTGCCCGTCCCCGAAGGAACGACGACAAAGGACCTGTCGCGACTTTCTACGGCAATTGAGCGAACGGGCGCTAAACGCCTGGTTATTCTCGGCGACTTCCTCCACTCACGGCGCGGACGCCATACTGAGGTATTCGACGCCATTGCACGGTGGCGCGCCGTGCATGCGGATCTACCGATCACACTCATCCGCGGGAATCACGATCACTCCGCCGGACGCGTTCCGGAAAATTGGAATGTTCAGGAGGTGGACGAACCGCACAATGAAGATGGCTTCGCCTTCTGTCACTATCCCGATTGCGCGTCGCCCCTCCCCACCATTGCCGGCCACGTGCATCCGGTGACGCCGCTACGAGATTACGACGGATCCCAACTGAACGTGCCGTGCTTTGTTGTCGATAGCCGCTGTCTTACACTTCCGTCCTTCGGAACATTCACAGGCGGACACTCAATGACAAATCAACCGAATCGCCGAATCTTCATTCTGGCAGGAAAGCGGGTCGTCGCACTCCGTCCATGACAACGCCTGACTTCGTTTCTTTCGGCGACTCACGCGCGGGCTAAAATCACAAGGCAGAGTGGTGTTCAAGCAACTGTTTCACATACGGCATCTGCTCGTCATCGGATTCGTGACAGTCAATCCATTCTTGAAACATCATCATGATTGTGGCCGGATCTATGGGACCGATGACTTCGGGCGTTTGGGATTCCGGGCTCTCGGGCGGCTGGATGCGTGACATGCCTCCGTCCATGGGTGCGGACAAGCCGTACACGATCGACTGCACGCCGCAGAGGTACGCCGCACCGGCACACATGATGCACGGCTCGAGTGTACTCACCAGTATCAGATCCTTTGCCGATACCGGATACCGCCCCGCCGCGTCCCGAAAGGCTGCGATTTCGGCATGAAGGGTGCGATCTCTCTTCGCCTTGAGCTCATTCCACCCGCGACCGACAATCGATCCGTCCCCTCTTGCCACAATCGCAGCAATCGGAACTTCACCCAGACGCATGGCTTCGCGAGCCAGCACCCTGCAATCATCCATCAGCTTTTCGTGAAGATTTTTCAACAACGGACCTCGAAGGCGGTTGAAACAAAACTAAATCCCGTTGATCTACTTTTCCATCCAATTTTTGATAATCGGCGATCGTCCGCACAAACGCCATGGCAAAACGCGCAATATTGATCTGACTCCGCAAGACTGGTTCGATGACCACGCGCTCATTCGCTTGGGAGACCTCGGCGCGGTCACTCTGGAATCCCTTGACCCTGCCTGGCGGGCAACTCGACGATCAACAAGCAAGGAACCCCCTTCCGCGAGGCAAGCCAGCGCGTGGATCATCAAGCGGCCACATGCTCAGCCGCGTTCTCCGCCAGATATGACCACTGATGTGCGACGCACTGGATGTCAGTCGCCAGGGCTACTACCACGCCACAAGCTTTTGCTCAGGTACGTCAGCGCCCACGTCACGCGGTCGTAGAACTGCGTCTGCTTCCCGCTTGGCAAAAGCAGGTCTCGCTCTTGGTCGCTCATCTTCATCTGTGCGGCAAGCGTTGCCATCGCTTCATTGACCGAATGTTGCTGTCCATCGCGTGCGATGCGCATCAAGGGAAGCATGAAATCTTGGTAGCCAGTTATCGCCATCGCAAACTCCAATCAGGAACGGGTGCGCCAGAGTCGGGCGAGTTGTTCGGGGATTTTTCGAATACTGGATAATTCCCCTCCAGTCGATTCGTCGCGGGCGACGCGGATCGTCGGGGAGCGGTTTTGCCTGTACGCCAGCGGGTTTAGGCTTTGGACTTATTCGTCGTCGTCCGACGGCGGGTAGCGAGTTGGCGTTTGACTTCGGCGAAGGGGATCGACGGTTCATTCGTATCCGACGCCCTTGCCTCGCGCAAGATGCGCGATGACCCGCGGTCCTCGACCAGTTCGGACGTACGAAGAAAGTCCTCCTCGGGGAGCACGACAAATCGTTTCTCTTTCTCGTTGGTCCAGAGTTGTGATCTGAGCTTGGTCATCGTTCTCCTTGCGTTCGGACAAACCATGCGAGACAACCCCGCTTTTTATGCCTGGAATATCTGCAAAAACAGATCGGTTAAAATGTGGACCCGTCCCGCTTTACGCTCCTGATCGACTGGCCTACGTCGCGTCAAGCGATTCGCGTGTCTTCGTGAGCTGTTTGGCCCAGTCGTCCATGCGCTTGTCCAATTCCGCCTCCAGCTTCGGCAATTGCTCGGCGGCCTTTTTGGCCTCGGTGGTCAGGGACACGAAGACGGCGGACACCGATTCCAGCGGCATGTCTGACTGCTTGAACTGCTCGGCAAGCTGGCGGGCGGCCTGGAATGCCTCCTGTAGGTGGTTCAACTGCTCCTGCGCCTTGCGGGCACCGGTGTCGGCTTCCTGTAGGCTCGCCTGCTGGTCCGACCACAGATCGTCGATCGACTGGTTGGCCAGTTCGCAGCCCTCCAACAGCAGCGGGCTGCGACTCTCGTCGGGCTTGGCTTCTTCCAAGTGCAGAACGTCCTGAACAATCCGTCGGGTCAAATCGGGCTGGCGATTGAGCTTCTGCCGCTTCGAGTCGTACGAGCGTTCGAATTTCCCGGCGGCCTCGCGAGCTTCCTTCAACGCGATCTCCGCATCCGCCTCGGCGGAGGCGAGCTTCTTGATCGGGTGCGTCTCGTCGGCGGCGAAAGTGGAAGCGGCGAGAAGAAGGCAGACCGCCAACAGCGTGCGGAAGCAATGGTTCATGCCAGCATGATACCAGCACCACCCGGAATCTCCCAGATGAACCATTGCCGCCAACCGACGTCGGCCACTTCGTGCAAGAGACCGAGGAGTGGAGTTCGCTCAAAGTTGGACTGAAGGGGGTGGGACTGAAGGAGACGTATCTAAAGAACACAGAACGGCGCACCAACTCTCGAAATATTCGCTACGTCCCCATCGGTTGATTGATGAACAAAACCCGTAACGAACTGCGAGAAGGTCTGAAAAACCAGCGGAAGCGGGCTTAAGTTGATAGCATCAGGTGCTGACCGCTCTATGTTCCCTTCATCTCCACCGGAGTTCGTCAATCGACACGCACGCCGGGTCCACGTTCCGTTGCGCCACGATGGCGGCGCAAGCACCGGCGGACTGACCCATCGCGACGGCGTTGCCGGTGACCCGGTAGCTGGAGTGGGCGATGAAGTCTCCGCTGATGCAGCGGCCGGCCATCATCAAGTTGTCAATGTCGGCGCTGATCAACGCACGCAGCGGTATGTCATATGGCTGCGCCATGTTCCCGCCGCAGTCGAAACCTTTGCTTTTGGCGGGGTCGGTTGAATGCACATCGACACCGAAGTTCACGCGGCAGACGGCGTCTTCGAACTTTCGGCCTGCCGACAGATCCTCTCGCGTGATGACGTATCGCCCGCGGATGCGGCGCCCTTCGCGAACGCCGATCTGCGCCGCCGTCGCAACGATCTTCACGTCCTTCCACGGCCCGCCGCTGGCCCGTAGGGCATCGATCATCGCGTGCACCTCGCGGCGCGATTCGAGCGTCGCCCGCGTCACGTCGTCGGCGTTGATACCGCTCACCTTGTAACGATGGTTGGCCATCACCATGAACAAATCGTCGTAGGCGTGCATGATAATCGGCGCGGCGTAGGACGGCTCGATGCCAATCTGTTTCAACTTGCCGAGCAGGTTGTTTGTGCCGTCGCGATAGGCCTTTCCGTACGACCCATCGTGAACAAACATCTGGATGTCCGCGTGCTTCACCCCGCCGATCATGAAGATGAAACTCATCGGCTGTGTCAGCTTCGTTTCGGGATGGCCCATCTCGAACGCGCACCCCGCCCGCGCGGCCAGATCGCCGTCGCCTGTGCAATCGATGAAGACCTTGGCGGCCCAGGCCTCGCGACCCGATTTGCCCTCGGTGATGGCCAGGCGCATCCGTCGATCGTCCGAAACAAACGCCGAGACCACGCGTGTGTGCAACCGCACACGCACGTTCGCCTCGGCGCACATCAATTCCAGCAGCAGCTTGATTTTTTCAGGATCGCAGGCGAAGGCACCAAACGTGATGACGCCCGGCCCAGCGTGCATCGCCTGCAAACGCTCGAGGATCTCCTTCATCAACCCAGGCTTATCCTTCGCGTCAAGAATCCACCCGAGCAGCCCGCTCGTCCAGATCCCACCCAGTTGTCCGTGTGATTCGATCAACGTAACCCGCGCGCCCGCGCGCCCAGCGGCAATTGCCGCTGCAACCCCAGCCGGCCCGGCGCCGGCCACAAGCACGTCGCAGCGGTCGACGATCGGTACGGATTGTGAAGGTTCTGCGTGGAAATCCATAAGCTGCGTCATTGCATCTATTTTCAACAAATGGGCTCTCTGAACAACCCCGGTGTGCGGAAAAGTTTGCCCCCGAGACGCGTTGGCACAGCGAAGCAGAATGCGAGGACTCGTTTCGCTGGCCATCGGAACCGTCTCGTAAGA
Organism: Tepidisphaerales bacterium; assembly: GCA_038215325.1. Taxonomy (GTDB): domain Bacteria; phylum Planctomycetota; class Phycisphaerae; order Tepidisphaerales; family Tepidisphaeraceae; genus BPJO01. The sequence continues at coordinate 9,329 of JBBQQZ010000123.1, forward strand.
TCAGGGTGATTCGAGGTGTTGACCACGGCAATTTTCTCTGTGTTTCTGTGTTTCTGTGTTTTTGTAGCCAATCCCATCGCGCCCGAGCGAACAGTAGGCGGGCGATTCAGAAGACTCGGATAATGTTCTTAAGAACATTATCCATAAGGACCGTGCCAAGGCCCCCGTCGCGGACGTCGATGAAGCGGAGGCCGGCGCTCCCGATGATGTGCGGTGATCTACGGCGATCGATGCGCGAATGGCGTACAATGACGAATCGTGGAATGCATCCCCCCAATAATCACGTCCGGCGGCGAGGCGACGCCGGAGAGTCGGGTGGAGGGGCTATCGATGTCGTTGACCAGCGGCAGGTGCTCAGCGACGTGAACATGCGGATCAATCGCGGCGAGCTGGTGGCGGTGGTGGGCGGGTCGGGCATCGGAACCGCCGACCGCATCGGCTTGCGCATCGCGTCGGCCAGACGCAGCAGCGCCGCCGCCCACGGGTTCCACGCCAGCAGGCGGTACACGATTCGTCTGCCCGTCCGCACGATCTGGCACGGCAGTTCGATCAGCGCGTTGCGGAACGACTTG
>JBBQQZ010000124.1:0-9867 GCA_038215325.1 Tepidisphaerales bacterium
CGCCGTCGTCACCAGCCGCCAGGAAATCGGCAACTTCCACCGCCACCTGATCGACGAAACCGACCCCACCGGCCTCCGCATCACCCAATCCTGGCGACGCAACGCCCTCAGCGACCGCCTCGCCGACGTCTACCGCAACAAAACGCCGCTGACCTTCGCGATGCCGGGGTGAAAACCAGAACTCTATCAATTCGGCTTGACACACGTTCGCAAATATGCGAACTTAAAGTTGACTCGTATTGGGGCCTTCGGATGCCGCAAACCACGATCGTTTTCTATCGCGAGCATCCGAACTCCATTCCTGTGCTCGATTGGCTCGACGAACTGCATGCTCGTGACCGGCGCGCCTATCTGAAGTGTGTTGAGCTGATCGACCGACTGTCGCAATTCGGTTTCGAGCTGCGCAGGCCGACCACCGACATCTTGCACGAGGGCGTTTACGAGCTGCGCGGCAAGGTGGGGCGCGTGAACTATCGGCTGCTCTACTTTTTTCACGGACAGAACATCGCGATCCTCGCCCACGCGATCACAAAGGAACGTGAGATTCCGGCAAAAGATATTGAGCTGGCGCTTTCGCGCAAAGCCCACTTCGAGCTGTCTCCGGAAAAGCACACGCATAAGGAATAGCCATGAAAAGCCTGAAGACATCCAATGCATTGGCGATCCTTGCCAAGCGGCATCCGCCCTCCCCGAAGGACCTGCACGTTCGGACGGCATTTCAGCAGCAGATTGAGATCGCCGAACTGATCCATGAAGCCCGCACCAAGGCCGGGCTGTCTCAGCGGGAACTGGCGAAGCGACTGGGCACGACGGCGTCTGTTGTCTGCCGCCTCGAAGCAGCCGACTACGACGGGCACTCGATGGCAATGCTGCGTCGTGTCGCCGCGGCGCTGGGCCAGCGGGTCGAGGTACGTTTCATCCCCGACAATCGACGCGCCATACCGGCATGAAATCGCCGCATGGCGCGAAGCAAGCACGCAATCGACAACACATTACCCCTTCGGGTAGTGTCCCCCGCACATGCCTGATGCCACCGTCATTCTCGTCGACCACCCCATCATCCGAACCAAATTGACCGAATTGCGCGACACCAAGACCGACCACCGCGAGTTCCGCGGCTTGCTCGATGAGATCGCCATGCTGATGACCTACGAGGTCACGCGCGATTTCCCCACGCGCCAAACGCGCGTGCAGACCCCGCTGGAGGAAACCGTCGGATACGAACTGGCGCGGAAGGTGACGCTCGTCCCGGTCCTCCGGGCGGGGCTGGGGATGAGCGATGGCGTGCTGGCGATCCTCACCGACGCGCGCATGGGCCACCTGGGTCTGTACCGCAATGAGGCCACGCTCGAACCCGTCCCCTACTACCAAAAACTTCCGCCGGACATCGCCCAGACCGAGGTGCTGGTGATCGACCCGATGCTCGCCACCGGCGGCAGCGCGGTGGCGGCGATCTCGTTCCTCAAAAAGGCGGGCGTCACCAACCTGCGATTCGTGTGCCTGGTCGCAGCACCCGAGGGGATCAAGGCGCTGCACGCCCGTCACGCCGACGTCCCCATCTACTGCGCCGCGATCGATCGCCAGTTGAACGAGAAAGGCTACATCCTCCCCGGCCTCGGCGACGCCGGCGACCGCGTCTTCGGTACGTAAAAATACGCGCGGATCGCGGCCGGCGGCACGTTATGATGTCGCACGGCGCTTTGGACCGGCGCAACTCACTTCCTCAGGAGCATTTATGACCCATCGAGCGATCACGACCCTTGCGACCGGCCTTGCGTGCGCGACTTTCATCCTCGCCACGCCCCCGCGCGCCATTGCCCAAGCAGCGCCGGCAGACCCGGTCTTTTCGGCACTTACCACCGGCACGCCCGCAGAGCGTGCGGCGGTCGCCAAGTCGCTGGCAGCGCTGGGACCCAAGGGCGCGCCGGCGCTGGTGTCGCTGGTGCGCGCGATGGAAGTCGAAACCGACGAAGCCGTCGTCGGCGAAATCTTCAGCGCACTGGCAAAGATCGGCCTCGGCGACGCAACTGAAGTCGATGAACTCGTGCGCATTCTAAAAACCAGGCCCGACACCGATGCCGCCTCCCGCGCCGCCATCCGGCTGGTCCGCTGGGCGGGTTCCGGCAGGCCCGAGGTCGATCGCGCCATCCCGACGCTGATCGCGTCGGTCTCGTCCAAACACCTGGGCGTTCGCGCCGGCTGCGCGATCTCGCTGGGCGCCTTGGGTGCCCGCGCGCAGGCCGCCTTGCCGGCACTCACCGCGCAGCTCAAGGCGGAACCAGAGGTCGAAGGTGATGTGAATGCGAAGTCCTACCTCATTGGCGCAATCATCCAGATCTACGCCGCCACCGACCCCCTCTGCGGCGTCTTCGCCGGCGACAACGGAATCGGCGTCGAATCGAACCGAGACCACACCGGCGTTTACTACTGCACGATCACGCTCAACGGCAACGAGTTCAAAGGCACCGCCCCGGTCGCCACGCCCGCCGTCGGTACGTTTAAGACACCCGACGGAGCGCAGTTCCCGTTCAAGCTCACCCCGACCCCCGACGGCGTTCAGCTCGAATCCGGCAACTCCGCATACCGACTGAAGCGCCAGACAAAACCGACCGGCTGAGTACACGACGCCTTCACACAGACCCGACGCGCTGCGCCGAATGCTTGAGATGCCCATTGGCGAGTACCGCCGACTCCTTTGGAGTCGGTTCCGAGCACGCAAGGGGTCTGCGTGTGGATGCGAGGGATATCAGAGCACGCGATCGACCCGATGCGTGCCGGTCGCGACTCGGCTACACTACCGCTGCCTATGCACCGCAAGGAACTCGACCATCGTCTGCCCGACATCGTCGGCAAGCTCGTGGACAACATCCATGACCTGCCGGACATCCGCCGGCTGGGGAATGTCATGCTGCCCAATCGTGACGAGATTGTGGGCATGATTGACCGGCTGCGCCAGCTCGTGTTTCCGGGGTATTTCGGGCTCCAGGGCCTCACCGCCGAGAACCTGCCGTACCGGATCGGCGAACTGGTGCTGGAATTGACCGGGACGATGTACGAACAGGTCCGCTACTGCCTGCGCTATCGCGAGGGCAAATCGCCGGACGAGCGGTCTGATCCGACCTGCACCGAATGCGACGCCGAGGCGGCGCGCATCACGACGGTGTTTTTTGACCGGCTGCCGCACGTGCGGGCGATGCTGGCCTCGGACGTCCGCGCCGCCTTCGATGGCGATCCGGCGGCGCAAACCACCGACGAAACCATCTTCAGCTATCCCGGCCTGCACGCGATCATGGTGCAGCGGCTGGCGCACGAACTGTTCAAGGAAAACGTGCCCCTGCTCCCGCGCATCATGACCGAACAGGCGCACTCGACCACAGGAATCGATATCCACCCGGGCGCGCAGCTCGGCAAGTCGTTCTTCATCGATCACGGCACGGGCGTCGTCATCGGCGAAACGACGGAAATCGGGACCAACGTGAAGGTGTACCAGGGCGTGACGCTCGGGGCCCTGGCGCCTGCGTATGGACAGGCGCTGCGGGGACACAAGCGGCATCCAACGATCGAAGACGACGTCGTCATCTACGCCGGTGCCACCATCCTCGGCGGCGAAACGGTCATCGGCCGGGGGTCGGTGATCGGTGGGAACGTGTTCATCACGTCGAGCGTGCCCAGCCAGAACCAGGTCGTCGCCGAACCGCCACGCCTCAAATTTCGCGACCGGCGTCCGAAAGGCGAGCGCATGGAGACCGTGGATTTTCAGATTTGAGCAGGCTATTCGTTTAGCCCGGCCGCTCGCGGCCGGTTCACGGGTCGTGGACGACCCGGCTAAACACGGATCAATCTATCGCTTCTTTCTCAAATCCGCCGGTACGACCAGCGCGCTCGCCAGGCGCGGGTCGGCTTCCCATGACCACCACGCTTCGGACGAAATATCACTGAACGCGCGGTCCCAGCCTTCGCTGCGGATCTCGGTCTCCCCGATCGAGTGCCCCAACCCGCCGTCCATCGAAAACGCGGGGGAGATAAGCGGCGTTTCTTCTAACGCCTGTTCGAGCTTCTGCGACGTTAACTGGTTGCCTGAACCGGGTTTATCGACCCAGGCAAAGACGTAATCGCTGAAGTAATACGCCCCTGCCCCCAGCACGGCGGCGTGGATCGCCACCGCGATCAGCAGGGAAACGCCGATGCGCTTGAGGGGGTGGTCGCGAAATGCCTTGGGATCGGGCATGGGTGGAGTTTCTACCATATTCCTATCCCGAATTGGCCGGGAGGCGTCAGGTTTCGCCGCGGAGGATGGCGTCGAGGTTGGCGGAGAACGATCCGTTGGTCATGACGCGGTCGATGCCGGAAGTCTTTGCCTGCTCGATAGTTGCGCTCGCCACGTGCGCCACGAACCCCGTCACCTTCCCGCCGTGCTTTTGCTTCCAGGCGATGGCGTTTTCGAGCGCCCCCTCTGCGTTCAAATCGACCAGCAGCAGGTCGGCCGGCGTTTCCATGAGCTTGGAAACGTCGCGCACGACCTTGAAAGCCACATTCTCCGCCCGCGCGGTGGCGACGACTTTGCTGCTGAACAACAGATCGCGGATGTAGATCAAGACGGGTGCTGACATGCCCGCATCATAGCACGGGTTTCGGGGATCGGTGCGTGGTCCAATAACTCACGCTGGTCCAGGATTTCTGCCGATACGGGTATCAGGCGCTGGTGCGCATTGGTCTGGTTTGGATGTTCGTTCGGAGGCTTTGCCTCAAAGGTTCTCGCCCATGGATCTGGCAACCATCATTGGCTATCTGCTCGCCTGGGGCGCGCTCGGTTATGGAGCGTGGCACGCGTCGCACGGTGCGATCGGGGCGTACATCAAGCCCGGCGAGATTCTACTGGTCGGCGGCTGCGCGCTGGGCGCGACGCTGGCGTCGATGCCGCTGGCGAGCATCAAGGGTGCCATCATGGCGGCCAAGAAGATGCTCTTCAGCAAGCACACGCACATCGATCACCTCATCAAGGAAATCGTCCAGTACGCCGAAACCGCCCGCCGCGACGGCGTGCTGGCGCTGGAACAAGTGGCGCGTGAAGCGCCCGATCCTTTTTTGAGACGAGGATTGCAACTCACGATCGACGGGACCGACCCGGAGATGATCGAACGCATCATGCGCATCGAAGTGGACGCGATGATGGAGCGGCACAAGCACGGCAAGCATTTCTGGGCTTCGCTCGCGAAGTTCGGCCCGGGTTGCGGGCTGGTGGCGTGTTTGACCGCCCAGGTCGCCATGTTTCGAAACCTCGACGGCGACGCCGCCGTCATCGGTGCAGCGCTCGCGGTGGCGCTCGTCGGTACGTTGTACGGCGCACTGCTCCAAAACCTGGTCGCCGGCCCGATCGCCGAGAAGCTGGGCATCTTGTCGAAGGAAGAAGGCTTCGAGAAAGAAATCATCCTCCAGGGCGTGCTGAGCATCCAAGCCGGCAACAACCCCCGCGTCGTGGAAATGCAGCTGCTGAGCTTCCTGAGCGCGAAGCAGCAGGCGATCGCCTTGAAGGCGGCGGCGTAAGTTCACCGCAGAGACGCTGAGAGCGCGGAGAACAACCGTGGATTTGAACGCTGTGACCGAAAACATCATTGGCGCGATGATCGAAGTGCATCGCGAGTTGAGTGCGGGATTGCTCGAATCCGCGTACGAAGAATGCCTCTGTCATGAACTGACTTTGCGAGGCCTTCGATTTCGGCGTCAGGTTCCGCTCCCCGTGACCTATAAGGGCCTGAAGCTCGAATGCGGCTATCGCGTAGATGTTCTGGTTGAAGAGGCGATTGTACTAGAAGTAAAATCGGTGAAAGCACTGGAATCTATCCACGAAGCCCAGCTGATCACGTACCTGAAACTCGGCGGATGGCCGATCGGATTGCTCGTGAATTTCAATGTCAAAGTTTTAAAGGACGGCCTCAAGCGAAGAGTCAACAACTACACAAGTTGATCTCCGCGCTCTCAGCGTCTCTGCGGTGAAATCATGGCCAAACCCTGCAAAAAGTGCGACCCTCACGAGATTTGTGAAGAATGTCCGGAATGGATTTTCACGCTCGCGGATCTGATCATGTGCATGATGGGGCTGTTCGTCATTATGTGGGTGTTGAAGCCCGGCGGGGCACCGACGGTGGCGGCGGCGGCGGCGGAGCAGCCGAAGGATCAGCAGCAGTGGCTGGAGACGGTCGGGGAGATTCGACGGAGTTTCGGCTATGTGCCCGATCCGGGGAGTTCGGACCCGGTCGACATGGCGATGGTCGCCAAGCAGATGCGGCTGGTCGGTGAAGGTGAAAAAGGCGTACAGAAAGACCCGCAAGACGCTGCGGACGGGACCGATCCACAGGTGCAGAACATCCGCGAAAGCCAGTTGGCGGCGGTCGGGACGAGAGTACAGTTCGAAGGTGGCGACGCCGTGCTCGACGCCGGCGACCGCAGGCTGCTCGACCAGATCGCCGACAAAATCCGCGGCGTGCGGTTCATCGTGATCGTCAAAGGCCATGCCTCGCGCGACGATTTCGCCGAAACCGCCGCGGCGCAGCAGTCCATGGACATCTCCATCCGCCGCGCCCAGGCGGCGGCGGACTACCTGGTCACCCGGGGCGTGTCGCCTGACGTGCTACGGGTGCAGGGGTGCTCGGTCTTCGAGCCCATCCAGCAAAACGCCTACGGCCGCGACGCACAGGCGATCAACCGGCGAGTGGAAGTCTTCTCCACCAACCTGACCGTCCGCGACCTGCAAGACCCAAAACGCATCTCGCGATCACCCCTCAACTAACCGTTTAGCGCCGCACCTTGGTGGCGGCGTCAAACGCATTGCCCTGTGGTTCTACTGATCAGCCGCGCGGCGATCGCGACGGAGGATGTTCAGGGCGCCTTCAAGGTCCAGCGCGTATGCCAACAGCGCCACGCTCATTTCCGCGACGACCGTCCAGACGCGGAGCACCAGTGACAGCAACCCGCAAAACGCCAGCAGCGAATCGGGGCTGAACTGGTTTCGGCTGTGCGACGGGAGTGCGAGCATCAGCAGCCACATGAAGATTGCTTCTCGCACGCCGATTCCGCCGGGTGCCCAGAACGCCGCGAAGCCGGCGAGCCAGGCGATCGAGTAGATCCCGCCGATCAGCCACCACTGCGACAGCGGCAAGTGCAGCGCCTGCCCGGCGATCAGCCATATCGCGCAGCTCAGGAACGCCATCCCTGCGATTTTCCACAGCAGCGTCGCCGCAAGCGTGCCGCCGCGAACGGCCTTCTGTAGTTTGTCGCGGCCGACCGCGAGCAACACGCGGTTGGCGATCGAGTAGAACACGCGCGGGTGCAGCAGCACCAGCAGAAACGGCATGAGCGAAACGCCCACGACCAGCCACCAGCGCGTCGACGCGTCGTCGGTGCGTTTGAAGCCCAGCAGCATCAAGCACAGCATCGCGAAGGAGCAGTTGGCAAGGACGAAGAGGACCAGTTCCAGTACGTGCGACGTCGCACACGTTGCCGCCGGCACATTGTACGGGCGACTCAGGAACGACCGGCCGATAAGCTGCCATTGGGTGCCCGGCAGGTAGCGGGACAGTTCGCTGGTGATCCAGACACGCGTCGCGGGGGCAAGGGGCAATCGATGTCCGAGCGATGCGAGCAGCGTCCACCAGCTACCGACGCGGAAGAACCACAGGAACGCCGCCGCCATCGCGGTGGCGACGAGGAAGTTCAGCGGCTTGATCTGGTTGATGTGGGGCATCGCGCGATCCCACGCACGGACGATCGGCTCGATGACGAAGTACAGCAGCACCGCCGTGACGCCCAGGCCGGCGAAGCGGCGCGCCCACGGACGGCTGAACGTCCAGACTTTGACGAAGCGCTTACGCGAGTTCTCGGAGAACTCCAGAATTTCCAGTCCTTCGCGGCGCGACACCAGCCCGAGGTGTTTTTTGGGAGGAGGCGGGAGCAGCACAATGCCCCACTTCCGCAGGTACGGCCGGATCAGCCGGCGGATGCGCGGCAGGACACGGATCAGCTTGTTCACGAACAGCAGGCCCAGGCGCATCATCGCGAACGTCACCACCATCGCGATGATGCACACCCCCGCGACGGCGGCGATGAAACCGGGGGTGCTCTCTTTCGGATCGAGTTTGAAATAGGCGATGAGCTGCTGATACCGCTCGCCAACCACCCAGAGCAACGCGCTGATGACGATCAGCGACGCCACGGTGGTTAGCGAGGTAAAGATCGAGGCCTCGATCCGCACCGGCCTTCCGCGGAGGAAGTGGCTGGTGAGCCGCCGTTTGCCGGGAAACGCCACGAGCGCAAAGCCGAGCAGGAACATCGGCAACCCGCCGGGCCCGGGCAGCGCCACGCCGATCGGGAACGAAAGCAGGATCAGCATCCAGCCGACGACGTTCTTCAAGATGAGCCAGAAATACCCGGCAAAGAACCGGCGCAGCATCGCAACGGCGGCCTCGCCGGTGTTGAGCACTCGTTCAATGGGATGATCGTCGGCCGGATCAGTCATGCACTTCCAAGCCCCGCATCCTAGCACGAACGCGGGCGATCGTCGCATCCGCTGGAGAGTCCGGTTAAGATTGAAATCGACATGCAGGATGACCTGGAGAAAGTGCTGATCGACGCGTCGCGCATCCACGCCCGCGTCGGCGAGTTGGCCGTGAAAATCACGGACGATTACGCCAGCATCGCCGAAGGCGTCACGATCGTGCCGATCATGACCGGCGCGATGATCTTTACGAGCGATCTCATTCGCCAGATGCCCATCCGCATGAAGATCAACCTCATGACCGTGAGCAGTTACCCGGGTAGCAGCCTGCGTACGCAGGGCTCGACGATCCTCGCCCAGCAACTCGGCGACGTCCACGGACGCCACGTGCTGCTCGTCGACGACATCCTCGATTCCGGCGGCACGCTGCGACTGGTAGCCCCGATGGTCCGGGAACTCGGTGCAGCATCCGTCAAAACCTGCGTCCTGCTCCGCAAGGACCGCCCGGAGGCGATGTCGACGCAGGCGGATTACGTCGGCTTCGACATTCCCGACGAGTTTGTCGTCGGCTACGGGCTCGACTACGACAACGTCTACCGCAACCTCCCGGAAATCTGCACGCTGAAACCTTCGGTTTATACGAGCGCCTAAGATGAGTGCGACGCTGGAACAAGATCGCTCTTCACTCCCTCTCCCTTCGGGAGAGGGCGCTCGCGGACGCCGGGGCGGATTCGCTTTCCGCCAGCCCCCTCACCCTAACCCTCTCCCGACGGGAGAGGGAACCGTACACCGCCTCACCTCCCCGCCGATTGTCCACGCCAGCGAGGCCGCGGACGTACCGGCGCGGGTATCGCTGGCGGCGATGCTTACCGGCAACGTGTTGCAGGACGGCGAGGTCGTGCAGATGGTGCTCAAGCCGTCGCGATGGTTCATCCTGCTGAACTCGCTGCTGTTCAGCGGCATGGTCGTGCTGGTGATCGCAGGGCTGCAACTGACGGAGTGGAAACCGCTGGGGACGGTGTCGTCCGGCGCGCAACTGGCGGCATTGCTGATCGCGGCCCGCATGATGTGGTCGGCGCTTCAGTGGATGGGCCGCTACTACCTGGTCACCGATCACCGCCTTATCCGCTTGTCGGGCGTGTTCGACGTGCAGATCGCGTCGATCCCGCTGCGCAAAGTGTCGTCCGTGCGACTTTATCGAACCGTCAGCGAACGATTGCTCGGCAAAGGTTCGATCGAGATCACCAGCGCAGACCACCCGATGATGCTCTGGCAGACGATCTCGCGACCCAGGCAGATCGAACAACAACTCCGTGCGGCGGTGTCCAAGTCGCAATCGAATGGACATTGTCACTGATCCGATGGCCTAAACGCGA
>JBBQQZ010000125.1:0-9862 GCA_038215325.1 Tepidisphaerales bacterium
ATCGTTCATGATCCGATGTCGGACACGTCAGGCTTAAAACCCGACCCGTCCGCGCCTGCACTTGCAGGGCGAACCATGAAGAACAACTGCCTTGCCGGAGAGCATCCTTAACAAATGCGGTGCCAAAATCCATTAAAAACATGGTCCCGATAAATTTTTGGGGGTTTCCAGAGCGATATAGAGGGGGCATTCGTTAAATCCGGGATAGGTATAATTCAAGTGCCGCGCGCTTTCTGCGCAATCAGGACCATCCGCCCCCGCTTTGCCCGAAGTCAGGCAGCCGCGCCGCAGACCACCGCCCGGCGCGCCGCCAGAAGGTGCTCAATGATCGAATCCACGCCCAAACCGTGTCGAATTTGGGCAAACACGTTCGGACGCCCCGGGTTCGCCATCTCGTCATGCCTGTGCGGCCGATCAGTCAATGCCATCATTTCCCTGCTTCCCAAATTCAACTGACGAACAACCTTGAATACAACCTATCCTGCTGTGCCTGAAGCAGTTCGATCAGCGGCGCGGTCTGCGTGGCGTTTTCGACATCCGTCGTCAGTGCGGTGCGGATCCACGCCGATCGGTCGCTGGTGAGTTGTACCTGCAACCGCTGTGCCTCTCGCGACCCCGCCACCCCCAGCCGGACCGCAGCCGACAGGATTCCGCGCATCTGGCAGAAAAGGAACGCGTCGACCGCTTCCCGATCCGTGATGCCCAATTCCTGGGCAATGATCCCGAACGCGATCGGCAAATGCCCGAACCAGGTCCCCGCCTTCACACCTGCCACTGGAAATCGAAGGCGATTCGCTCCTCACCCCCGACGACGGGCCCGCCAGGCAAATCACGGAAGACCTTGGCGTGTCCACCTCCACCACCGTGCGCCGATTTCATCCCTCCCCGATGCTCGCCCCTGTGATATCAGCCGCAAAATATCAGGCAAACAAATAGCCTGGTCCTCAAACAAGCGTATTCCCCGGCCTCGTGATTGGCTGACATGAGGCGATCTGTAGGCGCAGTGAGGCGGCGTTTGCCGCGATGGTAGCGCGCCGCGATGGGAACGGATCGGGCGTTGCCGGAGTAGGTTGCACTACTTCATGCCGCTCTGGGCGACCGATTCGACGAAGTATTTCTGCATCGCGAAAAACAGGATCACACACGGCATCATGCACACGACGCTGGCGGCCATCAGCAGGTGGGCGTCGCTCGTGCCGTATTGGCCTTTGAAACTGTTCAGCGCCAGCGCCAGCGTGCGGTTCTCCGGGCTGTTTAGATAGATCAGCGGACCCAGGAAATCGTTCCATGCACCCAGGAACGTGTAGATGGCGACGATGGCGATCACCGGGGTGCTCAGGGGGAGCATGAACTGCCAGTAGATGCGCCAATTGCTGCACCCGTCGAGGCGGGCGGCCTCGATCAATTCTTCGGGGATTTGGCTGAAGAACTGGCGGAACATGAAAACGAAGAACGGCGAAGCAAAAAAAGCTGGCAGCACCAGCGGCCAGACGGTGTCGACGAGGCCGAAGGTCTTAAAGAGCACAAACACTGGAATCATCGTCACTTGCGCCGGCAGCATCATCGTGCTGAGCATCAGGATGAACAGCGTATTACGGCCACGGAACTTGAAGCGGGCGAAGCCGAAACCGACCAGCGAACAACTGACGATCTGCCCGGCGATCGTCAGCGTGGTGATGAGGATGGTGTTCGACAGCGCCGGAAAACTGGGCACGGTGCGGCCAGCGGTTTGCAGGCCGAGTTTTTCGAGCGCGTTCCAGTAGTTCTCCCACCGGGGCGCATTCGTCAACGACACGAAATCGCCGGCCTGCACTTCGGCGTCGGTTTTTAGTGAACCGTTGACGACAAAATAGAACGGCACGAGAAACGCGATCGAGCCGACCAGCAACGCCGCGTAAATCCAGAGGTTGCCCGCATCGAACTGCCTCTGTGGCGCGCGGGCGATGCGTATTTCCGGGTTGATCGTGCTCATCGCAACCCCTCGTAATAGACCAGATTTTTCGAGCCCCGGAACACGATCATCGTGAAAACCAACACGATCAGGAATAGCACCCACGCGATCGCGCTGGCGTAACCCATGTTGTGGAACTCAAACGCCTGGCGGTACAGCTCCAGCACGTAAAAGAGCGTGGCGTTGTCCGGGCCCGGGCCGGTCATGATGTACGCCTGCGTAAAGACTTGAAAGCTTCCGATGATCGCCATCACGAGGTTGTAGAAAATCAGCGGGCTGAGCATCGGGAGCGTGACGTTCCAGAACTGGCGCACCGGCCCGGCACCGTCGATGCGGGCGGCTTCATAGAGGGAGATGGGAATGCCTTTGAGCCCCGCGAGGTAGATGATCATCCCCCCGCCGACGCCCCAGAGGCCCATGATGACGAAACCGGGGATCGCCCAGCGGGCGGCGTCGTTCACGGGAGGCGAAGCGGTGGTGTCGACGCCGAACCAGTTGGGCGGGGTCGGGCCAGCGATGTTGCGGACCAGCATGATGATCGCGACGGCCGCCAGTGTCAGGCCGATGCCGAGCAGCGCGCCGGGCAGAAGGCTGGAGGTCGGAAGGATGTTCTCGCCGCGATCGGATCGCTTGACGATCCCGCGCACGAGCAGCACGCCCACGATCATGAAGACCGCACCAAACGCCAGCACATTCCACCCGATCGCGCTGAGGACCGGCCGGAGTATGGCGTTGATGAGGCCGTAGTCGTTGTTGAATAGTTGCAGCCACAGCACCGCCAGCGCTGCCCCGCTGACGACCGACGGAACAAAGTAAATCGTTCGGAAGATGGTGATCCCCTTCACGCGGCTGTTCATCAGCAGCGCGATCGCCAGCGCCGCGACCTGCGACACCGGCACGCCGAGGATCACGAAGTACGCGGTCACTTTCAGCGACTGCTGGAAGTTCGGGTCGTAGGTCAACAGTTGCTTGAAGTTGGCAAGGCCGACGAACTCAGCTTCGCTGAGCGGCGTAAGGCCCGTCCAGCGGCTAAACGCCAGCAGCAGCGACGCGATCATCGGCCCGAGCGTGAGCAGGACGAATCCGATGATCCAGGGCGCGATGAACAGGAAGCCCGACCGCTCGGTCGCCCGATCGAGCGGGCCGAGCTTCTCGTTCTTCGCCCTCCACCACAGAAACCCACCGGCCCCGACAAGAATGACAACCGCAACCCCGATGATCGTGCCCCAGGGCATTTTCGGCCGTTCGCGGCTGCGCACGGGGGAGGTCAGTTCCTGTGTCCATCGTGCCTGCGCCGCGCTGGCGGCGATCTCGGGCGTGTCCTGCCCGGTTTGAATCGCGCGGTTGACGGATTGTTCGAGCAGCCCGCTGAACTGCTGCGTCAGGCGCGGGTTCTGCGGCAGGCGCGCGAAGGCGATCGCATCCAGAAACGCCTGGCTGTTGTGCGCCGGAATGCCCGTGCCCTGCGGCGACAAAAAGTCGGACGAATACGCCACGCTCTTAAGCGACGGAAGCGCCAGCCCGTCGCGCGCCTGCTGGATCTGCCCTTCGCGGCCGCAGAGAAAGCGGATGAGCTTGTACGATTCGTCGGCGTGCGCCGAGCGGCTGCTCATCGTCCAGCCGGTGTAGAAGATCATCGACGCCTGCGTCGTACCCCTGGGCGTCGGCAATACGTCCCATTTGAACGCCGTCAATTCCTTGTACTGCGGCACCATCCAGCGCCCGACCGGGCCGGTGCAGCCGATGTTGCCGATTTTGAACTCCTGGCCGCCTTCCTTGGCGATTCCAGTGGCGTTGAACGCGGTGTGATCTTGCAGGCGCATCCGGGCGATCAACCGCATCGCGGTCTGAGCGCCGGGCTGGTCGAGGGCGAGTTTCGTGAAATCGACGCCGCCTTCGGGCTTATTAGCGAAGTAATCGCCGCCGTGGGTCCAGACGATGTTGCGGATCGTGTCGGACCAGAGCTGGAACATCGTCCCGTAGATCTCGCGGCCGGCGTAAGCGGGCGTACCGTTGAGCGCGCGGATCTTCTCCATCGCGGTTTCAAACTCGTCCCACGTCCACCCGCTTTTCTGGATCGCCCGCCAGTCGACGCCGGCGGCATCGAACAGGTCCGTATTAGCGTAGAATACGGCGGTGGTGAAATCCTTTGGCAGTGCGTAGAGCGGACCCTGGCCGATAAGTTCGGATTTGGAGTCGTACCGGAACGCATCGAGCAGGATGGGGAAAAAATCGTCTCGCCACGTCTGCGGTTCGGCATTCACGCGGTCATCGAGCGGCGCGATGAGTTTCATCTGCGCGAGTTCGGGGAGAAGATCAGGCGGCAGATAAAAGACGTCCGGCGGCGCGCTGGCGGCCATCATCGTCTTGAGCTTGTTGCGGAAGGCGCCCGCGTCGCCGGAGTTGATGCGGATGATCCGCACCTGCGGATTATCGCGCATGTACGTTTCGACCAGCCGTTTGACGATCGCGTCTTCCGCCGGGCTGCCCCAGTGCATGATCGTCAGTTCGATCGGCCGCTGGCGGCGCGCGTTCCACTGATCGACGTAGCGGCGACCGAAGTCGAAGAACGCCCATGCGACGATCAACAGGCAGACGACCAGCAGGCCCAGTCGAACCGAGGTGCCAAGAATCCTCATCTCACTTCTCCGCAAGGATCGCCGTACCGTACGCCGGCAGCGAGACGCTGATCTTAGCAGCTTGCGCGGTGATCAACGCCGAATCGGGGAGGATCTCGACAGTCGATTTCGCATCGACGGCGTCGGACGGGTCGTTCAGCTTCACCTGCGCGGGGTTGAGATAGTCGGCAAACACGCGCCCCGACTGCTCGGGTGCCACGTCAAAGTTTATCTCGCGCGCTTCGTCCGACCGGTTCACCGCGACGTACACAATCTTTTCCCCCTGCCTTCGGGCAAAGACCAGGACGCCGGCGGCGTCATCCACCTTCACGGGGTAGTAGTCGCCAGTCTGAAGCGCCGGCAAGGCCCGGCGCGTGGCGATGGCGCGGCGGTGAAAATCGAAAATATCCTTGTTGAATCCGATTTCCGGATTCGCGTACGGCTGGAGGTCTTCCCACACCATCGGCATGCGGTTGCTCGGGTCGTCGGGCGACCACATGCCCGCTTCATTACCGTAATAGATCATCGGCGCGCCGACGAAACTCATCTGCACCGCCACCGCCTGCTTGAACCGCGCCCACTCCTGGTCGTTCGGCTTGCGGCCGGAATAGTCCGGGCCGTTGTCCTGGATGCGATTCGCGCCGTCGTAGGGTCGATCCGGATTGACGAACATGCTCGCCACGCGATCGGTGTCGTGGCTGTCGAACAGGTTCATCATCACTTCCGCCGCCTGGAACGGATAGACGTAGCACAGGCGCACCAGCCGCTCGTTAAACTGGCTGGGCATGATGGCGTTGTTGCGATCGACGAAAAAGCTCTGCGCCGCCATCGCGAACTGGTAGTTCATCACGGCGTCGAACTGATCCCCATCATTGATCCACGCCGTAGCCTCGGACCAGATTTCGCCGGCGATGTAGGCGTCGGGCTTGGTCTGCTTGACGACCTTGCGCCAATCACGCCAGAACGGATGCGGAATGTCGTTGGCGACATCGAGCCGGATGCCGTCCACGCCTTTCGATTGATCGCCGCCTGGCGCGAGCCAGCGCCGGGTGATCGCCATCACGTGCTCGTACGGCCCTGGAGCCAGGCCGGTCTCGTCGTTCTTTCGGAACGCCGGCAGGTGCCCGCTCGGGCCATCCCAGGCGCGAAACTTGAAGCCGCCGTCCTTGCCGAACTGCTCCGGGTCCGCCGGGAGCGTGTCGGGAAAGGCTTCGATCTCGAACCAGTCGGCGTACTTGCTCTGCTTGCCCTTCTGCACCACATCCTGGAAAAATGGGTGCAGCCGCCCGACGTGGTTGAACACGCCGTCGATACAAATGCGAATGCCCTGTTTCCGCGCCTCCTGCACGAAATCGATGAAGACCAGATCGCTCTTGGTCCACTTCCAGGTCGAAGGATCGTCCGTCTCCACATGCCCCGCCACCACCGGCGAGCCGTCGAGCTCAAACAGCGCCGGCGACTGAACCGACTGCGCCGGCGGCTCAGGCAGCGGCGGCATGCCCAGGGCCTCGCGCTGCTTCTGAACGATCGGCGGGACCGGGTGCGTCAGCACGGCCACGGTGTTGTCGTCCTTCACCCCGAAATTGTCGTCAATGTGCCGAAAGTCGGCGGTGTCATACTTGTGCATCGATTCGGCTTCGAAGACCGGATTCAGGTAAATCGCGTTCACGCCCAACGTTCGCAGGTAGGCCAACTTCTGCTTCATGCCCTGAATATCCCCGCCATACCGTCGCCGCCACACGTTGCCGTACCCGCCGTAGAAGTTCTCCATCCCCGGCGCTTCGCCGGGGGCGGCAGCGAACCACTCGCTCGTCCACGGAAGCAGCGCCTCGAACCAGTCCTCCCCGGGATCGTTCGATGCGTCGCCGTTGCGGAACCGCTCGGGGAAGATTTGATACCACACCGCCTGTCGGGCCCAGTCGGGCGTGACGAACGCGGTCTTCATCGCGATTTCAAACGGCTTCTTCTGCGCCACTTTCAGGTCATTCTCCACGCCACCGGCACTCAGGTAGACCGTGCGCGAGCCGTCTTTCAGCTCGAACAGATACTTGGCGGGTGCCTTGTTGATTTCGATCACGCCGCCAAAGTTGTCGAACCCCAGTCGGCCGTCGAGTTTGTTCAACGCGACGGGCTGGCGGTCGGCTTCGCTGACGAGAACCACCCGCACGCTCTCGACGTCCTTCGCCTGGGTCCGTACGCGGAGTCGTACCTCCTTATCCGACACGACACTGGCGTCGATCGACTGACCGGGGTTGTGAATGAGGCCCTCGCCGTTGATGAGGTTCGGCTGCGGGTCCGGGAACTTGCGGGCGTCCGGCCCGACCAGAATCCCGCTGTTCTTCCCGCCGAACGTGTCGTTAAGGTCCAGGGCGGGGTCGGCCTTGGGGTCCTGGATCCAGCGTTCACCGTCGATGACAAACTTATAGTGATGAACGCCCTCAGGAAGCTCGATCTCGGTTTTCCAGAGATCGCCGTCCTGAGTCAGAGCGTTGGCCTCCTTGTTCCACCCGTTGAACGACCCTGCGGCCGCCACCTTCGACGGCTTCTGGTCCCAGGCGCTCACGTCCAACTCAAACACCGCCTTGTCCGCCCGAACCAGCGAGCAGATCAACGCAACGATAGCAAAGCCAACAACTTGCAAACGCGTCATGGTTCCTCCGATTCGTTTTTTTAGCCGCAGAACTGGCTTGTATCGTGACGAGTGTGACGTGAAAGGACTCGATGGCCTTTCACGATACACACATCACGCCACCGTCTCCGTCATCTGCGGCTAGACCTCTTCATTCTAACTCGATACCGACTTCGCCATCGCCGTTGAGTTACGGACGACCAGGTGGGTCGGCAAGACTTCGTGGACCGGTTCCGCCCGGCCGTGGATTCGTTCGATCAGACGTTCCATCGCCATCGCGCCCACCTCGTACAGCGGCAGGTGGATCGTGGTCAGGGTAGGGTTGACGAAAGCGGCGTGCTGGAGATCGTCGAAACCGACCACCGACACATCCTGCGGCACACGCAACCCCAGCGTGAGCACCTGGTGCATCGCGCCGATCGCCATCTTGTCATTGCCGGCGAAAATGGCGGTGAGACCGGGGAC
This sequence comes from Tepidisphaerales bacterium, assembly GCA_038215325.1. Classification (GTDB taxonomy): domain Bacteria; phylum Planctomycetota; class Phycisphaerae; order Tepidisphaerales; family Tepidisphaeraceae; genus BPJO01. Next base: position 7,664 of record JBBQQZ010000125.1, read on the forward strand.
TTTATCCATCAGCGACCGGGCGGCGTCGGCGCCGCCTTCTTCGGTGAACTCGCCATCGACGACCCAGTCGTCTCCCGGCTCCACGCCGACCTCCGCCAGCTTGGCGCGATACGTCTCGCGGACCGACCGCGCTGTCTTGATCTCCGGTGCCGCCGTGATCAGGCCGATTTTCTGGTGGCCGAGCTGGATCAGGTAATTCATCGCCTGCTCTGCGCCGGAGCGGTAGTCGCAGACGACGTGGTCGATGCGGGTGTGGTCGAAATGGTTGTCGACGACCATCGCCGGACACCCGGCGGCACCGAAATCCTCGACCCAGCGGTGCCGGTCGTTGGTGCCCAGGCAGAGCACGCCATCAACGTACCGGCGCTCGAAGATGCGGATGTGCTGTTTTTCTTTTAGAAACTCGGGCTTGGCCTGCTCCAGCATCACTTTGTAGCCCATTTTTCCGGCTTTATCGCAGATGCCGGAGATCACCTCGCCAAAATAGGCGTCCGCGAACGCATGCCGCAGTGCCGGCAGCATGACCGCGACGACGTTGGTGTATCGGCTGGAGAGCGACTGCGCGAGCCGGTTGGGCTGATAGCCCATGCGCTCGACAAGCCGCTGGATGCGCAGAGCGGTCGCCCGGCTGATGCGGGAATTGCCGTTCAACACCATCGACACGGTGGCGACGGAGACCTTGGCCTCCTTGGCAACGTCGCGCAACGACACCACGCTCGCCCGACCCGGGTTGGCTCGCACGCGTCGCTGTTTGAGGTCCGTCAACATCAAAAACCCTCGATCACCCGCCAAATCACACTTGTTGAAACAGTTTAGCAAAGACGTTAACGCCTGCCAACTCAATTTTCAGGTATTCAATACCGATTCTATCGCCTTGCCCGACCGGGACTTACGAAACGCCTTCGGCCTGTCGCAGGTTTTTTTTGAGGAGGGGTCACCAAAAAGCGACGAGATTTTTGTTGACGCCCCCGGAGCGGAAGCTAGGATTTCAGTGGGCAAAGGCGGATTTGCCCGGGCATTGCAGATCTAACGCGGAGAAAACACTCGACCGACTGGAAAACTTGCCCGACTGGTGTCAAACCGGTTAACCCAAGTGTCCAGCAATTCGCCCGGTCAGTGCCGCGAGGCGTCGATTCGATTTAGCCCGGACCGGCAACGGACTCCGAGCCCTTGAACGCGAGTGGACGTTTCAAGGAAAAACCTTCCACTACAGGGCAGCGGCCCCTGAACAATCTCTGCCGCTGGAGGTTTTATGAAGTCAGTTCTTATGACAACCCTCGCCGCCGGGGTCTTGGCGGCAAGTGCGGGCCAAGCCAACGCCGCGCTTTTGGCATCGGATACCGCCTCAGCGTCGGCATACGACGATGGGCTGCAGAACGGCGATAATGGTGGAACCGGATTTGGTGCCTGGACAGGCCGTGATCCGGCAACCGATGGCAGCACCAAAGGGATTTTCATCGGTAATTCCACGACCAATGGTTCGGGAACTTCCGGGGGAATCAACACATCAGGCGAGGCGTTTGCGTTGTATGCGAATAGCTCGGCCACCGCGTCGGTTGTGCGTCCATTTACCGGCGCACTCACCGTCGGGCAGACGTTCAAGATCGCCTTAGACAATGGTTTCCTCGACACCGGTGCAACCGTCGGTCTGGGTCTGCAGACGTCGGGAGGAACGAATCGTCTTGAGTTTTATTACATCGGTGGCGATTCGATCAATTCCTACAAAGTGAACAACGGCACTCAGTCGAATCTTTCGCCGACTGTCGGCTTCACTACCGACGGGCTGTTGCTCGAATTCACGCTAACCGCGACCGATTCGTACTCGCTGGCGGTTAAAAACACCGGCGGAACGACCCTGAGCACCGCAAGCGGTTCGTTGGGCGGCGTCGCCGGGACGGGCATCGAGCAAGTTCGCTTGTTCAACTCCAACGCCGGCAGCGGTGACGCTAACAACGTGTTCTACAACAGCTTGGAAGTCGTCCCCGAACCCGCCAGCCTTGCGCTGCTTGGTTTCGGTGCGATGGCGCTGCTGCGTCGCCGTAAGTGAGGGTTTAGTCAGAAGTTGTACACCATGCCAGTCCCCGGCAAAGGGATTGGCGTGACTTGGCGGTTTGGATGTCTGGACCCCTTGGTCCGCAGAGCGGTTGCGAGAAGAGGAACCCGGCAGAGGGTTAAACGGTTAAACTATGTTCGACACCC
>JBBQQZ010000126.1:0-9817 GCA_038215325.1 Tepidisphaerales bacterium
ATCGGTGAGCAGGTAGAGTTCGGCGTGCGGGACGATCTGCGACGGCTCGCCCTGGCGAACGACCTGCACGCCCAGGCTCGCCCAGTAGTGCGAGTGCAACTGGATCGGGTCAAGCCCCCAGATGGTCTGGGGGCCGGAGGGTGGCGAAATTGTGGGCGATGCGACTGAAACCATCCTTGAACCTGCTGGAAATTCCAAGATGCAAGAGACAAGACACAAACAAACGCCAATCGGCAAATCTCAACTAGCGGTTTTTGAGATTTTCGTCATTGGGTTTTGCTGCTTGTTTGTTCCTTGTTTCTTGCCGTTTGAGTTTTCCCCGAGTCTAGTTGTCGCTCCGAACGCTTGTCGCCACTGCTTTTGCGACGGCGCCGATGTCGCCGGGGTTGCGGGCGTTGTGGCCGGAGCCGTTGACGGTGGAGCGGGCGGCGGAGCGGATCGAGATCGCGCCGATCGATTGTTCGAAATCCTTGTGCTGGGCACGGTTGAAGACGACGCCTGCTACGCGGGCGCCGATAGATTGCAGGTGCGTGATCGCGCGTTCGACAAGAGGCCGCGACTGGCCGCGGGCGACGGTAAGCACGACGCCGTCGACCGACGCGCAGATCGGCGTGGCTTCGATCGAACCCATGACCGGGCCCGTATCGACAATAATGACTTCGTAACGCTTGCGTGCCTCGGCGAGCATCTTGCGGACTGCGGGCGGGCTGAACCCGCCGGCGTGGTGCGCCTGGGCTGAACCGATCGGCAGGATCGCCAGGTCTGAGACATCGGTCGGCTGAATACAGTCGTCCATGTTCACGCCGGCGAGCGCATCGACGATGCCGAGCGGGGCGTTGTTGCCCAGTCGGCTGGTCAGACCGCCACCGACGAGGTCGGCGTCAATCAGCAGGGTGCGGCTGCCCGAGGCGGCGAACGACAGGCCGAGTGCGAGCGAGAGCGAGGTCTTGCCGTCGCCGGAACTGGCGGAGGTGACGGAGAAGACGGTCGCGCCGTCCTGGCGCATGGCGTTGAGTTGCAACATCGTGCGGATCTGGTGTACGCAGTGAGCGGCGATCGAGGCTTGCGCCGGGTCGCTCAGGCGATCGGGCAGGTTCGGCAGAATCCCGAGCAGCGGGATGCCGCTCATCGAGCTGCCGGCGGCGTCGTCGGAGTATTTGAAGCGGGTGTCCATCAGGCCCAGCAGCATCAGAGCGCCGATCGGAATCGCGCACCCGACGATCCCGCCGAGCAGGCCGAACATCACTTTCTTGTTCTGCACCTGCGACGGGAAACGACCGTCATTCATCACTTCCAGTTCGCCCATGGCGACGGCGCGGAAGCGGTAGTCTTCGAGCAACTGCTTGACCTTCGCCTGGTCGTCCTGGCTGTCTTTGATCGCGAGCCGGTAACCCGCGACCTTGCCTGCGTCGGCGGCGAGGGCGTCGCGGGATTTTTCGAATTCGGACAGATCGCTCTTAAGCTGCGCGACGCGGGATTCCAGCACGCGCAACTGGCCGGGCGTGATCTTCATGAACGCGCCGGCACCTTTCACGAAGTCGGGGATGATCGCGAGGATTTCCCTGCGGAGCGTGTCGGCGTACTCCTCTGCGGCGCGGGAGAGCGCGTCGAGCTGGAGCTTCATCTCCTTCACCTTCGGGTGGTTCTGCCCGAAGTTCGCCATCGTGGTCTGGAGCTTGAACTGATTTGCACGCAACTCCTGGAGCATCTGCGTGAGTGCGGCATCGACCTGCGCGAGTTCCTCGATCGGCGTCTTCAGCCCGCTGTTGCGCATCGCTTCGATCGCGCCGGTGGCGGCCTTGAGGTTGTTTTCGTACCCGCGCAGTTCGCGTGCGGTATCGGTGACGAAGCGCTGTGCGTCGGTGACGCGCGGTTCCAGGTCGGCCGACCCGTACCGAGCGGTGACGTCCTTGATCAACTGTTCGGCCGACCGGCTTTGCGACTCGAGCTCGCGTTGGCGGGCCTCGAGTTCGATGATCTTGCGGTTGAGATCGTTGTTGCTGGTGCTCTTGAACTGGTCGCGGTAAGCGCGGATGACCGACTGCACGCCGATGCTTGCCAGCTCGGCGTCTTCGGCATCGAGCTGGACGAAGATATTGAACGTGCCCTTCTTGTATTCCGTCTTCAGCCCGCCGCCGAGCATCGACAGCGCCTGCTTATCGCCGGCGAAGACCGAGCTCTTCCACGGTTCGCCTTTGGGGACATCGTTGAGCACTTTCGGGCTTGCGATGGTCTGTTGCTGGGAGGACATGAACTGCTGGTAGAAAGGGTAGACCTTGTCGCCTTCGACGGTGGGGATGGTGGGCTTGATTTCGAGTGTGCCGATCGCTCGATACTGAGGCGGCTGCGAGACCGCGCCAAAGAACGCGCCGACCGCCCCGCCGAGGAGCCCGAGGGCAACCGCGAGGATCATCTTGCCGCGAAGAAGGCGTTGGGCCTTCTGCACCGGCGTTGCCTGGGGCGCTTGCGGTTGCATGTGCCCGAGCGTTGTGCCGCTCTGGCTTTGCGACCACACGTCGATCGCGCCGGGAGGAACGCCACGGTTATGATGGGTGATGATTTGGTTGCTCATGGTTCGGTAACTCCCTCAGAGAGGGTTCTGATCACGCCCAAACAAGGGGTGATCAACTCTGCAAATATACTGTCGCGTTCAGCTTGGGCCGCCGGTTCTGCCAGCGTGCCTGCGAAAACGACCTGAATCTGTGCGGCACCGTAGTACCGCTGTTGATAATCTTCGGCAGACAGACTGATGGCCTTCATATCCGGTTGGATTCCCTGTTCCGGAAGCACCATGAAATTATAGACCGTCTGTCTTATCACCCGTCCACGATCCCGTTGTTCAAACTGGTATTCCACGCCTTCGATCGGCGTGCCGGCGACCTGCCACACCCGTCGTTGCTCGCCGATCTGCATGTAACCCATTGATGGGTAACAGTTTGGAGGCCAATGGTTCTCCATGAGATTGGCGCGTTTGCATTGGGCAATCAATAGATGGACGCTGCGGGAGCGATCCGTTAACGCGCTGGCTCGGGTATCTGAGTAGGTTATCGACTGCACCGCATTCGGCTTGAGAAGGTTGTACTCCTCGGGCCGCAGATCGTTTCTCTGGCCCATCCAGGGTCCGATAACCACCGGGATCGCATCAATCGCGGCCTTGGCGCGGGCGTGGAAGGGCTCGAAATCCTCCTCCTGCTTGTACTGGCGATTCTCAAACGACATCGCCACCAGCAGCGTGGTGCAGAGCACCGGGCCGAGTAAAAGCAGGCGAAGATTGGGCGTCGAAGCGGGCACGTTCATTGCTTTATATTATCAAGTGCTTTGTGATGCAAGCGGATAACGGTACACGGGCACCATCGCCCATTTTAACAGTTTGATCAACCCGAGCAGCACCAGGAACGCGAGCGGGACCATGATCCAGCCGCTGTGTTCGTGAAGCCACTCGCCCCAGGTTTTGCCGAAGTCGCCTTGTCCCTGAAGCCAGACCAGCGGGATCACGCGCGTTACGTTGCACGCCAGCGCCACGATGGGGCTGGCGGCGATGATCAGCGCTCGTACGCCAGCGCGAAGCGGAAGCCCGAACGCGAACCCGTACGCGATCAGCAGAAGCGGGAGCACCATGCGCATTCCGTTACACGCCTCGGCGATCATCACTCGCTGGCCATTGATGATCATGTGATGCCCGAGCACCTGCGTTTCGACGCTGAACAGCCCGAGGATGTAGCTGGTGATCTCGGCGGTCCATTGCTGTAGCGGGTCGGCGATCGCTCTGCGGATCGTGCCGGGCATCGGGACGATCATCAGCATCACGATCGCCACAGGCAGAAAGCGGAACAGCACCTGTTTTCCAAGTACGCTGACGATGCAGCCCAGCAGCACGAGTACCGCGCCGGTGTGGAAGAGGATCTGCACGCGGTGATTGAATCCGTAACTGCCCGCCGCCCATCCGAGGCCGACGAGGATCGGGCCCGCGATCGTGCCACTCACGCGGATCGACCGAAGCCGCCCGCGCCGCACCCAGACGAGGAAGATCGCGACGATGGGGACGAGGAAAACGTGCTGGTATTCCGGATCTTCATTGGCGATCGAATAGATGTGTTCCCATGCCCGGAACGTGACGGCCACGCCGAGCAATGCCAGGCACCACGCCAGAACGGCGTGATACGCAGTGAGTTTATTACGTCCCGAGGAAGCGATCATGGTCTTTCAATCGACAAACTGACCCCGTTTTAACCCAACCGCCCGTGCGGCCGCGAAACGGAGGCTCCGGTAATCATCATCGTCCTTTCAGGGCACCAGAATCGCTGAACGTTAAAAACGTCTTGCTATCCGCGATTAAACAAGCTGATCGCTGACCAGCCTTCCCCGCCGAAGCACGGCGGTGGGGCAGATCAGCGATCGGATGGCGGCGGCACCGGGTTCGACCGTGGCACCGCGAAGCACGACCGCATCGTGCAGGTAAGCATCCGGCGCGACAGTCGCGCCGTCTTCGACGATGGAAAAATGGCGATTGAAATCTTCGTTGAGCGGATTCGTCCGCGCTCGACGCCGCTCTCGGCGGCGATAGTGCTGCTGGAGCGAGACAATGTAGTCCGCGAGCGTAAACAGCGGCAGGCCCGTCGGTTGACGGCAGTGAACGACCCGGACGTCGTGCGTTTTAGCGATGGTCGGGAGGGCTTGTTCTTTCAGATCGACGTACCCGATTCGCGAAATGGCGCGGACGGTCCGGCACGCCAGGAGCATGAGCCCGCTGGCCGTGCCATCGCGGTGGCTGATGAGGGTGAACTCGCCGGTCTTGTGGTCCAGCGCCGCCGCGATCGCCCAGAGGGGATCCAGCAGCACCTGATGGGCGTTGCCGACGAGAAGGAGGTCGTCGTCGCCGTAGTCTGCCGCAATGTCCGCGATCAGCCCGCCTGTGCCGCGGAAGCTCGACTGGTCGCGCTCGACGCGAACCATGTGCGCGAAGCGCGGATCGATCGTCTTGGGTTCGTGCGACGTCTGGTCGACCGTCACGCGAACGATAAGGTTTTCCAGGTTCACGCGCCGCGCCAACTCCGCCGACTGCGACAGCCAGTGATTGAGAATCGTGCCGCTCTCGTCGAGCGGCAGGTCCAGTCGCGAGCGGCCGATCGCCATGCTCAGAGGAGATTCGCGCATCTTGCCCCCGAGCAGGATGATCGCCTTGAGGCGCTTCAAGCCCTTGCCGAGTTGACTGGGCTCGCTCTTCACGAACACGCTGAGATCGCCGCTAGTGCGGTCCGGTTCGTTCGGGATCGGCGGCGCAGGTGGATTCGTCGGCAGCGGATCAGCGGTGGCGGACTGGATCGTCGGGGACTTCGCCTGGATCGGCGTCGTCAGCCGGTGCGTCGCACGACGGCTGCGGTGACGGTGCCCGATCGTCTGCGAGGACCGCGACAGAAATCGACGATTCGCCAGCGCGCTGAGCATCAGCGACGCAGCGAACGGCACGCCGTGTACGAAATAGCGTTTGAAGAGTCGTTTCGGTTCCTGGCTGACGCGGTGGAACCACTCAAGCCCGAGTTTCTGCAACCAGCGGGGAGCGCGTGCGACGTCGCCGGTGAGGAAGCTGAAACTGATCCCCACGCCCAGCCACCAACTTTGCGGCAGCACCTGGCGAATCCGGTTGATCAGGTATTCCTGCTTCGGCGAGCCCAGCGCCACCCAGATGATGTCGGGGCGCGTGTTGGTCAGGGCTTCGATCAGCTTGCTCATCTCGTCCGGGCGGTTCTCGAAGCCGAACGCAGGGACGAAGGTTCCGACGACGTTCAGACCGGGCGCACGCGAGCGAAGCACATCGGCAGCACCCTGCGCCGCACCGGGATCGCCGCCAAGGAGGAAGATCGATTTACCGTGTTTTGCTGCCGCGATCGACAGGGAGCTGATCAGGTCCGACCCCGCCACGCGCTGCGGCAGGGGGGTGCCCTGGAGTCGTGAAGCCCAGATCAACGGCATGCCGTCGGGCACGACCAGGTCGGATTCGGACACCAGCGTCGCAAACTGTAGGTCGCGGGTACACCGGCGCACGATATCGAGGTTCGGGGTAACCACCGTTCCGCCGATGCCTTCGTCGAGGCTGCGGAGGATGTGTTCGATGCACTGTTGTTCGGTGATGGCGTGAAGTTCAACGCCCTTGAGGCGGACGACCGGAAGGTGGCCGAGCTCATCAACGCTGCCCGAGCGGTCGTCATGCGACGGTTCCGGCGGCGCGGGGACTGGGCGTTCGGCGAAATCTGAGGTCGCCATGACCGCAGCATCCTGCCCGACGCTGATAGACGCTTCTCGATAGCGCATCAACATAGCGCTGACATTCTCCCGTTCCGAACAACCCAACCGCCTCAGGGCGATTCGGGCACTGATCATCCCATCTGACCCTGCCGTACAGTCCTCCAACCGGGACGGCCGACTGCATCCGTACAGTCTTGACGCCTATCATCGCGTATCCTGTACCGCCTAGGCAACCCCAATTCACAACTGGCGAATTCTTCGAGTGGCCAACGAACCCTCTGCATGACTTATCGACCAATACGTCTACCGCCTGAGCAACGGCTTAATTGCGTCCGATAACCATTCTGATGCCCTTAACGAGGGATGGCAAGGTGGGGGGCCTGTCAGGAGGAGTGCGTCAATACGCCGCACGGATAAAGCGGTCCCTTGGTCGAGTCGATCAGTTCCTAAAGGACTTGCTCATGGGGCTGATCGTATTTTTCTGGCGAAACCGGTGGTTGCAGGCGATCGCGCCGTACGCATTGGTGGTGCTGGGCATCTGGCTGGCGCTTGAGATGGTTCCGATCGTTTTTTCGCGAGAGGAAACGTCGCCTACCTCCGTTTCGATCGCGCAACTGAGCGAGAAAAATCCGTCCCAGCGCTGGCTGACTCTCACCGGCGGGGGGTATTACCTTGCCGGGGCGGTGGGGGAGTTTGGACGGCTGAAGTCGCCGGACGTTGCCAACGCGCGTCGTTGTTACATCCCGATTCTCACCCCGGCAGAAGCCAACGCCTGGACCCACGCCGGGGAAGGTCCGCCTGCGGGGACGAAAAAGATCCTGCTCGCGTGCCTCACTCCCGAGGAGTTCCGAACCCTGTTTCCCAACTTCGGTAACCGGCGCGTCCGCCCGGAGTACTACCGGCTGGCCGAACTCCCCGGCACGCGGGCGTGGCACATCCCGGCCAAGGTCAAAAACTTCGTCCGCGACGAGTACCGCGTCGACTCGGACGGGATCACGATCTTCCAACTCAATGCCAAGCCCGCGAAACCAAGCGACGCCTTCACCGCGCTGGTCCTCGGCGTCGCGATGACCATCGTTGGCGGGATCTGGACCGGCTTCCGGCTGAAGGAGGGCGTACCGGACGTGGAAGACAACTACGTCCCACCCGTCCCCGAAATGCCCGAAGGTGGCTGGAACGCGCGGGACTATCGCAAAGCGGGTTGATGGTCAGTCTGAATCGGGTACCCCGGTTTGGTACTACAAGACCGTGGTAGGTGTGACTGACCGTTGCGGCTGGCGAGTGTTTCACGGCTTGGCGTACCAAGCCGTGGCACCCGAAGGCGATCACTTCGATGGGATCGGGTTCCAATCGCCGGCGCGTTCGGCTTCGACTTCTGCGGTCGCGCGTTTCTTGCCTTTGAACAGGCAGGCCCACTGGTAGCGATTGACGAACTTGCGGAACGCCGGGTCTTCGTACCGCTTCGCGCCGCTGACGAACGATTTCAGCCAGCCCCATATCATCGCCCAACTGCCCACGATGATCGGCGGATGGAACATGCGGAAAACGCAACTGGCGAGCATGTACACGAAACCCGTCCCCATAAAATACTGACCCGTCCCGTGCCGCACTCTGCCGGTCCACCAGGACTTGTGGCTGGTGCCCATCGGGCGAAGGTGGATGAAGCGCGTCTCCGGCTCGTCCAGGCTCGCCGCCTGCCAGCCGAGCATGCGGCAGCGGTGGCAATCGATTCCGTCCCACATCACCATGCGCACGAACCCGCCGATCTGTTTGAACGCCGGCACGCGGTAGAACTTGATCATGCCGACCGAGTTCTCGTCGCCGCATTTTTCGCTGACGAGCACGCCGTTCAGGTCCATGTAAGGTTTGCCGGAGAACGTCGCGAGGCGCGGGTTGGCCTCCATGTGCTCGAGCATTTTCTCGAAGTATCGCGGGGGAATATCCAGATCCAGATCGATCTTGGTGACGTAATCGAAATCGTCGGGGTCGATCGTGTCATACCCCGCATAGAACGCATCGACCACGCCGCCGCCCACCTTGCGCTCGCCGCGATCAGCCCGACGCACCAGCTTGATCCACGGGTGCTTCGCGGCGTATTCCTCCATGATCTGCGGCGTCTCGTCCTTCGAGCCGTCATCCACGATCACCCACAGCGTCGGCGTGACCGTCTGATTCACGATCGAATCGAGCGTTCGACGCGCGTACTTGGCCTCGTCACGACAAGGCGTGATCAGGCAATACCGCCGCGTGGGCGTCACCGGCGAGGGGCGTACTTCATCCGCAACCATGGTCATCATGCTGCACGGATTATCGGCAATTTCCAGTCCCGGCTGAGGAAATCTGCCCCGCATCCGCCAGAGCCGAATCTCCTTCATCCCCAATTGGATCGATCCACTGCTTACGGGTCTGCCAATCTTTCGGCCGGCACGGAGCGAGGAAAACTCAAAGCCCAAGAAGCAAGAGACAAACAAGCTCCAAAGGTCAACGCCAAAGGTTCAAACGCTGACTCATATGACGGCTTTGAGGTTTGGCATTGGGATTTGCCGGTTGTTTGTCTCTTGTTTCTTAGGATTTGGGCCTTCGCACTCGCCGCCAGAAAGATTTGCAGACCTCTGCTTGCCTTACTTATCCCACCTTTCCGACCAATGTAGCATGCTACATCCCGCGCACACCCCCAACCGCCACCCAACCCCTGGCCGGGCCAGCACTAACGTCGCCGCTCGCGCCGACCCGTTTTGCGCGCGTGCTACATTTGCTACATTCCCCACCATCCCGGCCGGAAATCCCGGAAACCCACCGCCGACCGCTTCAATTGCCAATGAGCCTGTCTCCCGCGTCCCCGCGAGCTTGCTCGCGTTCCCGAAGCGCGAGCAAGCTCACGGCTACACAGGCAGACGCGCCCGCCTAACGACCGGCGCACCCCCTTTATAGCGCCGCCTCCCGCAAAAGTCGGCGGCAAAATCGCCGGAATCCAACGCCCCGGCACCCCCCGCGCCTCACCGGCGGTGTCAGCTCCGCTGACCCTGTCCCTCAACCGCGACCCAAGTGCCGCCGATGACGGCAACAATCGGCTGATCGGTCTGCACATCTACATCCCAATTGGTTCATCCGCACTTACGATAACGCCCAAAAAAGAAGCTTTCAAAAAAGAATCCCGACCCCTTAGAATGTCCGAAACCGCCCAAAGCCGCATCGACGCCGATGTTTTGACGTTGTACGGTGTGGAACAACTGCCCGGCTAAAACGGTAGCGCGGATTTCCACTCCCCAGGCCTTTCGGCTTCCTCGATGTCCGGTAAAAGTGGGGAAAAATAGGCCTCGCGGGCGCGTCCCATAACAGGGGACGGTTAACCGTGGGTTGATCCCAGCCGTCAGGGGACATAATATATCGGACGTCACGCGTCTTACACGATAATTTGACGGATCGCTGCTCAAACGGCACGGAGGCCGACGATGATGAATACCATGAGCGAGCGGGAAACCCCAATCCAGCCTGATACCGATCACACCCGCCCACGTAGTGGGCATATCATTGACGCCAAGCATGAAGCCATGCGCCTTTACAGACTGATCGA
>JBBQQZ010000127.1:0-9788 GCA_038215325.1 Tepidisphaerales bacterium
CTAATTAAATCCCTTAAACGCCGCTCCGTCCGCCTTCTGCTTTTCTTCCTTGATCAGCCCCGCCGCTTCGCGCGGGTCGATTTCGGTCACGCGCACGCGCGTGCCTTCGGCGATGCCGCTGATCGGGCTGATCACCACCGCATCGTTCTCCTGCAAGCCTGATTCGATCTCCACGCGCTCAAAACTCGTCAGCCCCACCTTCGCGCCGCTGCGAACGATCTTGCGATCACGCACCACGTACACCGCGCCGCCCTGGTAAGCGGTCGAGGGCACGACGTCCGCCACCGGCTTCTCCGCCACCACGAACGCCAGTTCCCCGGTCATCCCTGCTGCCAGCTTCACATCGGGGGCGTCGAACTTCACATCCACCTCAAACGTCCTGCGGTCCTTGTCCGCTTCGTTGTAGATGCGCGTCACGGTCCCGCTGATCCGCTCGCCGGCGAAGGCGTACAGGCTCATCCGGACGATCTGCCCGTCGCGGCACCGCGTCACGTCCTCCTCATCCACCGCCGCCCGCATCACCAGGTTGTTGACGCTCACATCCGCCACGCGCATCAGCACGTCGTTGATCGCCACCCGCGTCCCCTGACTGGTCGGCCGATCCAGCACCACCCCGTCGATCGGGCTTTTCAGCGTCTGCTGTTCCAAATCCCACTTCGCCGCGTCGTATTCCGCCTGCGCCACCTGCAATTCGCGACGCAACTCCAGCAGCTTGGCGTTGCGTTGGGCTTTGAGCGATTCGTTCTCCGACCAGCGAACCTTGTACGCGTCGATCGCCCGATCCACGTCCACGCTCGACGCCGAACTCTGCCCCGCCATCGCGGCCATCCGGTCCATCTCGCGCTTCGAGATCGCGAGCATCTCCCCCATCGCGTCAATCTTCGCGTCGACCTCCACCAGCACCGGCGAGGTCTTGTCGTCCGCCCGGCCTTGCTTCTCCTCCAGCATCGCCCGGGCCCGATCCGCCCGGTACTGAAGCGCCGGATCCTTCAGCACCGCCAGCGGCTGCCCCGCCTTCACGTTGTCGCCTTTATCGACCAGCACTTTTTCGAGCGTGCCGGGGCTGGCCGCCTTGATCGGGAACTCCCGCTCCGGCCGTACGGTCCCCGTCGCGTAAAACGCCTGCACCACCCGCCCCTGAGTCACCCGCGTGATCGTCACCTTCGGCGACATCAGCGTCGCCACCCCCCACCACGCCCCCGCCGCCACCACCAGTGCGATCCCCAGATACCCCCCCAGCCGTGTCCATCGTTTGCTCATGCTCCCCCCATCATATGCCCCCACCCGCCCCTTGCCGATTCCCCCGCCCTGGATTTGAAAGATTGAGGGAAGCAGCCAGCAGTCAGGAGTCAGAATTAAGAAGAGAAGGCCGACAAGCCCGCAAGCCGTTGGCAAAGACTGGGCAATTCGCTGGCCTCGCGCCTCACGGGTCCGCAAGGGTGTCTACCGCCGGCGACCCGTTCATTGAAGCCGCTACCGTTCGACGCTAGCCTACCGCCATGGGGACATCTCCCGACGCCATCAAGAAGCTCGTCGATCGATTCAACCAGCAGTCCGACCAGCTCCGCTCGCCTGACTACAACGAAACGCTCATCCGCATCGACTACATCAATCCCCTGATGACCGAACTCGGCTGGGATATCGACAACAAACAGGGCTTCGCCGAACAATACCGCGAAGTCGTCCACGAAGACCGCGTCAAGGTCGCCGGGCAGACCAAGGCCCCCGACTACTCCTTCCGCGTCGGCGGCACGCGCAAGTTCTTCCTCGAAGCCAAAAAACCCGCCGTCAACATCAAGGACAACTGGGAACCCGCCTACCAGTTGCGCCGCTACGCGTGGTCGGCCGTTGGCTTCTCAATTGCGGGATTAATTGCTAGGATTAATTTGTGGGCCAGATTGTGAAAAATCATGAACCAGTGCTGTTCGATCACCCCCACCGCGTCTTTTCCCGACGCGGACGCGGCTTGGGCATTCTCGGTCCATTCTTCTCCTCAAACTGCAAGGACTCACTACTGATTGAAGGTGACTGTGCACCAGTACTGGCAAAGTTGCCGAACGCATTTGTACAGACCTGCATCACCTCCCCGCCTTATTGGTCGCTACGGGACTACGGGATCAAAGGGCAATTGGGTCTTGAGTCGGATGTCAATGCATATATTTCGTGCTTGGTGCGAGTTTTCAGGGAAGTTCGGCGTGTCCTGCGTGACGACGGCACACTTTGGCTGAATATAGGTGATTCCTACACATCTGGAGGGCGTGCTTGGCGTGCGCCGGACAAGAAGAATTCGGTTCGTGCCATGTCGGTACGTCCACCTACTCCGAAGGGATTAAAGCCGAAAGATCTCATCGGCGTGCCATGGCAACTCGCGTTCGCACTTCAGGCTGACGGATGGTATTTGCGCACCGAAGTGATCTGGAATAAACCGAACTGCCAACCAGAGAGTGTTAAAGACCGACCCACTCGTAGCCACGAGTACATCTTCTTGTTTTCCAAGGCAGAAAGATACAAGTATCGGTCCGACGAAGTGAGGGGCCCTAACGGGCGGAATCTTCGGACCGTATGGGACATCAATACTCGAGCACTACGAGAGTCTCACATCGCAGCGTTTCCGATCGATCTAGTCGAGCCTTGCCTATCGTTGTCCACAGATACAGGCGACATGGTACTCGACCCGTTTGTCGGCTCTGGTACCACTGGAGTGGCAGCATTAGAAACACAAAGGCGTTTCATTGGCATCGAGCTAAATCCTGAGTACATCGAGATTGCTGAAAGGAGACTGAATGGGGCGATCGTCAAAGAAAAGTGAACCTGTCCGTCGACTGTCATCTGCGAAACAAGCGACTTTCCATCCGCTTCTGGTTGCGGCACGAAAGACTAAGCTTGAGAAAGCCGTCAGTGAGGCGGCGGCAGCGTGCGAGCAGGGCGAACTCCGTACAGAAATCGCAAAGTTCGGAAACGTGGACGTACTTGCGATTGCATCTGCTGCCGGCATTCGTGACGAACACGTTGTTGCCACGCCATGTATCTTAAAACAGAAACCTTCAGTGCTTGGATACTATCGGCTACTTGCAGGTCTCTCAAAAAAACAGTTTTATCATGGCTCCACCAGTTTTGGTTCTCTGATGGCAATCGAGGAAGGCGGCACCCTGACGACGCGGCAGGAGGTGCATTTCAACGCAGTTTGCAAGGCGCTGAACGGTTTGATAGCTGACTTGGTCATTCCGCTAAAGTCACATTTTAGCATCGACGACATCCACGATTTGCCGCTACTGCAATTGGGAGCACAACTTGACGGCGCATACCGTGTAAAGATCGGAGAAGTGGCCTCACAGGAAGTGTTCAAGGTAATCACTGAAATACTGCATAAGCATGTCAAGCAAGCTACCCCTAAACGGATCGAGTTGATCGATGCAACTCGTACGAACGTTCGTATCGTGTGTTCCAGCGATCCTGACATCGAGATCACGCGCAGCGATGGATCGGCACGCCCACGACGCATTGCAATTGAAATCAAAGGTGGTGTGGACCTAAGCAACGCACATAATCGTGCCGGTGAAGCCGAAAAGTCCCACATCAAGGCGAAACGTGCGGGATGCACCGAGTTTTGGACGATTGCCTCTTTACCACCCAATGGTCTTGATGCCTTCAAGGCACAGTCTCCAACAACGAGTATCTGGTTCGACTTGCCCGACGTTCTCGCTCGGACCGGCGCCACCTGGGATGAGTTTCGGAGACAGTTATCATCGGCAGTCGGCGTTCGTATCTAGAGTCTTTTGTTCCTCATCTGAGTCGGGATCAGTCGTCGATGAATCGAAGTGATCCGCCAGGCGCGCGAGCAGATTCAGCGGGAGATTGAGGCGACGGATCGGCAGATCGACCAACTCGTGTATCAGCTTTACGGGCTGACGGATGAGGAGATTAAAATTGTCGAAGAGGCGACGAAATGATGTACGAACTGACGCAACACGCCCGCGATGTCCTCAAATAGCGCGCGATTCAGCCGGAGTGGCTGGAACGTGCTTTGGAGAATCCCTCGCGCGTTGAGCCAGATAAAGACGATCCCGGGGTGCAGCACCATCTCAAAGAGATTCCAGAGTACGGCAATCGCGTATTACGCGTTGTCGTTGACCCACGGATTACCCCGGTGCGTATCATCACCGTATACTTCGACCGCAAGATGAAAGGTATGCTATGAAGCTCAAAGTAGACGAAAATGCCGATGCGCTCTATCTGCGGCTAGATGATTCTAAGATCGTTGAATCCGAGGAAGTGTCGCCGGGCGTGGTTCTGGATTTCAATGACGAAAATCAGGTCGTGGGCGTGGAGATTCTCGGCATTTCAAAAAGGACGACAAAGCTGAATTTGAAAGATTTTCAGTATCACGCCGCCTGAGTCATGCGCTTCACCCGGTTTGTAGGGGCGGCTTCAGCCGCCGGGGTGTGTCAATTGCGTCGAACCGGCGCCTGAAGCCGCCCCTTCGGACTGCGTACCTGACGGATAAGATGAAGGGCGGAGAGATTCTATGGAAAAAACCGTAAAAGTGTGGTTCGACGCCGAAGCGGACTTCCTCGAAGTGTCGTTTTCGGATGGACCTGCGCTCACGGTCGAGACCGACGATGAGTCGGTCATGAAGCGCGTGGACGCTCAGGGCAGGCTGCTGGGATTTTCGATCCTTGGTGTGAGCAAGCGAGCCGAAAAGCGCAATCCGCTTGAAGCGACGCTCGAAACGACGACCGCGTGACCAGCAGGCCACGTGACGGCTTTGGGTCGGAGAAATCGACTATGGCCGTAGCACACCTTGATGAGTATCTGCGTTTGCTGCCGGCGACCTTGCGCGCCCCACATCGGTCTTTGTGGACCCGCTATGACGCCGAAGCAGATGTCCTGTATATCAACTTCAAGAAGCCCTCATCCGCCAGCGACAGTGAATTGACGGATGACGACGTGATCATCCGTTACGACGGGGATGAAGTCATCGGCGTCACCGTTTTGCACGCGAGCAAGCGATGAAACTCAGGGAGTGGAACGGGGTCGGTTTTCGAAACTATCGAGAACGGCCCCGTTTCATTCCACAGTCCATTCGGATGGAACGCGAGGATGCAAAGACGCGAAGGCTGGGAAACCAGTAGCACGGGCGTCTCGCCCGTGGTTTGAATGGATCGAAAAGCTCACGGGCGAGACGCCCGTGCTACTTTGGTTTGACCTTACCCTTCGTCACTTCGCGTTTAATCCAGGTGGGCCGGGGGATGGGGGAGCAATGCCGATTTACAATTTTTTTTGCTCGGCGCTGCGCGATTGTCGTGACAAATGCGCAGCGCGGGGGGTCTATGTGGAGGGTCCGCGCGCGATCTTTGACATGTGACTCAAGCCCTGATTGCCCGAGGTAAATATAGCGGCGAATGTAGCATGCTACATCGGTTTTTGGAGCCCGATGGCCGTAAGTCGTTTACCGGCCATGGTTGGAGGTGGGGCGGACGATGTAGCAAATGTAGCACACTCGATTCGGCCATTCGTGCTTCGGAGGGTGAGATCGGGATGACGCTGAACGGCGGGAAGGGTCGGCGAAGGTGGGTGTCGTCGTCCGGAAAATCCGGGCGGGTGGTTTCTTAAGCAGCCGGGCCCATGGGTTGAGTCGGGTCCATCTGCGGTTGCGGCGGAGCACCCGGCGCGCCGGAACCCCCCGAACCACCCGGACCCCCCGGGCCTTGCTGGGCGGGGAACCATTCGCCGAGGTTGAAGATCTGCCACTTCCCCGCCGCCAGACGGTAGGTGACGTCGAGGCGGATCTCGGCGGTCTTTTCGACGCTGACCATCGTGCTGCCTTGCGCCATGCGAATCCCCGCGTCGTCGGCGGCCTGGTCGATGATGAACAGGCCGCTGCTCTTAAATCCCTTGATCGCGCCGGTGTAAGGCTTCATCCGCTCGACGAAGAATTTTTCGAACTGTGTCGTCGGCACGCGATCTCGGAATCGGGCGTCGAGCAGTTGATACGCCGCAGCGTAGTCCTCCTTCGCCACCGCCTGGCCGAACTGATCGACCAGGGATACCAACGCCGCTTCGTCGGCTTTGCGTTCCTGATCTTTGGCGTAGGTTTTGTAGCCGGTGAACCCGCTGAAGAGCCCGCAGGCGATAAGGCCGAGGATCGCGAGGGTCATGCCGGTCTGCGTACCGCTGGAGCCGTGGACCTGCCGGATCGCGATGATGCCGATCACCACGCCCACGACGGGGATGATGAGGAAGATCGGGGAGACGACCGCCAGGAAACTGGCGACGCCGAGTACCGCAGTCATCACCGCCGCCACGTTGACGGCGGCGTAATCGGTCGAGCCGAGGCCTGCGGTTCGGGACATGCGGTGGAGTTTGGAAAGATTATCCAGATGCCCTTCGGGGGCCTTGGACGATGACAACGGGGCAGGGGACGTGCTATCGCTCATTCGTAAAGCTCAAGTAAACGACTTCGTCCGGTCGATCCGTTACCGGATCGCCCGATGTGACCTTCAAAAACGCAGAACCGTCAATCTGACCGAAAGTAGCCCTCTAATGGATAAACGTCAACTGATCGAAACGATTCGGACCCTCAACGAACACGCCGAACCGAAATTTTTGCAGCAGTTTGCCGAAACCGACCTCGCCCAGTACCTCGAACGCCTGCAACAGGCCTCAACCCGCAACATCCGCCTGAAGCGCTGGGTCCGGCCCGCCAAACGCGAATCCCAGCGCGAATACCGGATGGTGTCGTAAAGCCTATCGCTTGTGTCCGTGCCGGACCGGCGGGTGCTTTAGGTCCTCGACGTACATTGAGACGTACCCCAGCCACGCCACGAGGTTGAGGCACAGGCTGATGACAAACAGGGCGTAGCCTTCGCCCAGCAGTTGGAACAGGTAGACCCCCACGAAGGGCGCGATGAACCCGCGCAGCCCCGTGAGCATCACATGGACGGCCATATAGTCGCCGGATTTTTCGGGGGGGGCGAATTCGTTGTGACCGAGGTTCCACACCAGGTTGCCCGCAGAGATCGAGACCCCGATGAGCAACTGCCCTGCCATAATCACCGGCAGGCTCATGAAATACGCCCCGGCCAGGATCGTCCCCTGCGCCGCAAGCCAACTGACGCCCTGGATCACCCGGAACTTGCTGATCATGACCCGATCGAACAACGGTGCCCACAGGGGCAAGGTGATGATCGAGGCCAGCAGCGGGATGATCTGGAGCACAACCGTCGCGAGCATGTAATCGCGATCCGGATCGGTCAATCGACGGCTGACCAAAAACACCAAAGGCGGCTGGAGCATCATGAAACTGAAGCCGGCGATCATCTGCCATCTCTGGTACAGACGAAACCGCCGGTCTTCTCTTAACACGGCAAATGCGCGCCCGATCACGCTAAAAAACCCTCGCCCTTCGGAAGGGGTGTAGTTCATGACGTTGGTTTCGTCGGTCTGCGCCATCGATTCGGGCCTGGCGGTCACGATCCGGGCCTCTCTCAGGAGCGAACGCTCCCGCCTCACCCGGATGTGCGAGAACTGCCAGACCCCCAGCAGCCCCAGCGCCGCCGCCATCAGGTATAGCCAAACGTAGGCGTCGGGGTTTTTGTCCAGCCAGCGCGATCCGAGGAACGTCGTCAGCGCCAGCACGCCCGTCGCGATCATATTGATGCGCCCGACCACCTGCCCGCGCAGGTGACGGGGATAGTTGTACCGCCAGATCGTGCTGCGGACCGTCACGATGCCGGCGGCGAAGATGCGGGCGGAAATGATCAGCGCGGCGAAGACCCACCCCCCGACCGCTTTACTGGGGATAAAGATGGTCAGCGCCACCGCCGCGACCGACAGGATCACGCCGATCTGCAAAGCGTTGACGAACCGGACTTTCTGTCGATCCCGGGAGAGCTCGGCCCACAGGAGCGCCATGATGTTACCGAACATCGGCGCCGCCGTGATCACCGCGACGAGCGTGCCGGAGGCCTGGAAGTATTTTGCCGCCACGATCGCCGCAAACGCCCCCTCCGCCAGCGCCGCCGCCAGCGGATACGTCATCGCCGACCACATCTCGTGGTGATAGTTCAGCCGCAACATGTACGGCTGATGGCGGGCGCTGATGCGGTAGTAGTCGAGGTAGGACATTCAGAGGAGCCGGAAGTCAGACCAGCAACGCAAACCCATTTTCCTTCTGGCTTCTGGCTCCTGACTCCCGGCTCCTTCTGTTCATAAACAAAATCACCCGGCCCGCAAGTCGTGCGGGCCGGGTGAGGGGATTAAATCGAGTTCAGAACGTGCGACAGACTGTCCGATCCAGCGAATCCGATTCAGCAAATCCGATTCATCTGACCCGAATCAGCGGATTTACATCAGCGGATGTGCCACAGCGTCAGACCGCTCATCGGACGGAGCATCAGGGCGGCGTCGATGTCGTCCTGTATCATCTTGCCTTCCATGTCCCAGTTGCGAGCGATCAGATCCAACCGCTCGCCGGTCGTGTAGACAGGGGTCCAGCCGATTTCGTTCGGACGGGCGCAACCAATCGTCATAACCGAGACGACCAGAAGGCAGAATGCAAGGGTGCTTCGCATGGTTGATACCTACGTAGAAAAACTTTGAATGCTCAATCGCTCCACCATCGGACCGGCTGATTAGACCAACTGGCCGCGCAACTGTCAAAGAGAACTCGGCTTGCGCGACATGCCAGAGCCCGCCACTACCCAGGCTGGGTCGCGGCCGGGCCTTTTTCCAGCACTTGGGGCAGCAGGTTCGGGTCAACAATGTGCTTCAACCAGTGCGTTTTATCTGTCGCAATCAGCCGCCGGACGAGGTCTGGGTGCTGGTAGACGTCCTGAACCGTCCAGCTCCGGACATCCAGGTACGTATCCGCGATCCCGAGCCGGTTCTTGGGGACCACCCCGAACCAGATCGTCGCATCCGGAATCCGCACCACATGCAGCGACATCCCCGCAAGCCCCCACCCGGCGAGGAGGATCAGGATGACGAGGGTTTTAAGGGTGTTGAGCACGTGCCGAATTCGAGACGCGAGACACCAGACACCAGACACCAGACACCAGACAAGGAGCCAAGGAGACAAGCACACTCCGAGTATGGGATTCTTCTCCCCTCTCGTGTCTCGTGCCTGGTTGTCTCCCAGCCAGGAGAGTTATCGCATCAGTTCAAACCCGAACTGATATGACAACTACCCCTTCACTTCTTCTTTCACTTCCTCTTTCACTTCCGCCGCGTCGGGCTTGGATTCGTCCTCGTCCTTCGGTTTGACGGGGCTGAAGACGTCCACCGATTCATGCCTGACCTTCGGCTCTTTCGGATCGGCCGCCGGGGCGTCGGCGAGGAGTTCCTCGGTCGATTCAATCGGCGTCACGTCGCCTTCAAATGCGTGATACGCCAGATCGCTCGGCTTGATGCGGATCGGCTCGATCACCGCGTTGTAGTACCCGTGCGCGAAAAGCCCCTGGCCTTCCTGGTAGCCGAAGTTGATCAGTTCGCAGAATTCCTTCACCAGCGCCTGGGCGGCGGCGTCTTTGCGCTCCGTGAGCTGGACGGCCTGGCAGTGCTTTCGATCGCGGAACTTCATCATCTGCACGAACCGGCCGCTGGTCTCCCCGCCCGCCCAGTTCGCGCCGACCTGCTCAAAGACCTCGAAATGGTCGCAGCCGATCTTCATCAGCACCTGCCGGAACCGCTGCATCAGATGATTGTGCGCGGCCCGCTTTTCCTTGGGCACGATGTAACTGTTGGTCTGCAAGAGCATAGGGCGTTTCTCGTCTCCGACTTACCGGGGA
>JBBQQZ010000128.1:0-9784 GCA_038215325.1 Tepidisphaerales bacterium
ATTGCGACCTTGCCGAAGGATGCGTTGATCGCGTCGCACCCGGACGACGCCAATACGATCCCGCTGCGTGCCCGCAGAAGTGTGCTGGTGAACACGGAGGTGTCGGTGGCGTTTAACCGGGTGTACTACGCCGAGATGCGCGAGCGTCTGACCGCCAGTTTCGCAATGCTGCACGGCATCGACTGGACGAAGATCGACATGATCGCGGATCAGTACGGCGTGGACTATTTTGTGCTCAATCGCGCGCGGCTGACACGTCCGACGCCGTACTTCGAGCCGTTTGAAACCATCAATCGGCAGTTGTGCGAACTCGGGCGCGCCAAGAGTTGGGCGATGCTCGCTCCGGCCGAGCATCGCGTGGTTTACAGTGGCGGGGACGTGATGATCCTGCGTGTCGGAAAGGCCGGCCAACCCTGAGCCGGATCGCGACGATCTTCTCGCTCGCCTGCCTGCTCGCCACCGCCGCGATCGTGCTGGGCGTGCGCGTGTTCGGGCCGGCCGATCTGTACGAAAAAGACCAGCCCAAAACCCTCGCCTACACCGCCGACGTCGTCCTGCAGGGTCGCTATTCGCTCCCGCGCGACGTCCTCTACCAGCCCGCCACCAAGCCGCCACTTTATAACTGGATTAGCGCAGCAGTCGTGAAGGCCACCGGGTCGTGGGACGAGTGGGCGCTGAAGTTTCCGTCGCTGCTCGGATCGCTCGCGACGGGCGCGATCGTGTTCGTCATGGCGCGCCGGCTGCATCCGGATCGATCCATCGTGTTTGCGTCGCTCGCCGGGGCGATCTGGTTCACGTTCGGGTCGGACGTCCGTCATGGCTCGGTGATCCGCATGGGCTACCTGGCGCGCCCCGACATGCTCCAATGCGCGTTCATGACAGCGGCGTGGGCGTGCGCGACGGTGATGCTTCAGAAGCGTTGCACCACGGAGGCACGGAGGCTCGGAGCAGATAATTCGATCCACGAATCCGCACGAATCGACACGAATGAGAACAAGAACGATTCACACGCTTTTTCTTCTCTCTGTGCCTCCGTGTCTCCGTGGTGCATCTTCTTCTGGCTGAGCGTAACCGGCGCGATTCTGACCAAAGGCCCGGCGGCGTTGATGGTGATCGTCTATGCGTTGGCGCTGTCGATTCTGACAACCCGGCGCTTCGCATGGCTGGCGGGCGCGCCGATCGCGATCGTGCTGGCGGGGGCGTGGTTGTGGTGTGCGTATCAGCAGGATCCGACGCACGTGCGCGAAACGATCCTGGGCGCCGAGGTGCTTGATCGCGTGACCGACGAAAGCCCCGAAGGCATCTCCAAGCCGGTTTACTACAGTGTGATGTGGTTTATCACTAAGGCGTTCCCGTGGGGCGCGGTCGCGCTGGCGGGGGGCGTGATCTGGTGCTTCTTCCGCCGTCGTGACCGGACGATGTTGCCGGCGGTGCTGTGGATGGGGATCGTGCTGGCGATGCTCTCCATCCCGGCGGGCAAGCGGATGGATTACCTCCTGCCGGCGTACGCGCCCGGGGCGATTGTGGCGGCGTATGGGATCATGCGTTTCGTGTCCTGGGTGGCACGGCTTCTTGCTCGAAGCCGTGGTTCACTTGATCGGGCCAACCACGGCTCGGGGTACCAAGCGGTGGCACCCGTCTTTCCTCTGCTCGTGGCGATTGCGTTGGCGTATCTGCATCTCACCCGCTTTCACGAATCGCGCGAACACTGGTCCGACCGCGCCGTCGCGTTCGCCGAGACCGTCCGGCCGATCGTCGGGAGCGAGCCGTGTCTGGTCATCGTGCGTGGCAAACACCCGATTCCGGTTCTGCTCGGGAGGCATCAGGGCAGTTTTTTGACGCCGGAGGATCTTTCAAAAGCGGCGTGGGTCATTTTGCCGGAGCAGCCGGATCGGGTTGCCCAAGCGGTGTCGGAACCGATCCCGATCGGCTTTGAGACGCTGGAAAC
Source organism: Tepidisphaerales bacterium (assembly GCA_038215325.1). Taxonomy (GTDB): domain Bacteria; phylum Planctomycetota; class Phycisphaerae; order Tepidisphaerales; family Tepidisphaeraceae; genus BPJO01. Next base: position 1,949 of record JBBQQZ010000128.1, read on the forward strand.
GCGGGCGCTGGCCCGATTGGCGCTTTATCGGACTCAGGACGCGGGGCTGTCGCTGGATCGCCTGATCGAACAGCAGAAGCAGGTGGGCACGTGGACGAAGGCGGAAAACCCTTACCGGGCACCCGGGACGGTCTTTCGCGACGCAAAGCAGTGAATTTGGCGTACAATGGCGGACTATGTTCGTAACGATTCCCGAAGCGCTCGAAGAATTGAAGGCCGGCCGCATGGTCGTGTTGGTGGATGATGAGGATCGCGAAAACGAAGGCGATCTGGTCCTGGCTGCCGAGAAAGCGACGCCAGAGGCGATGAACTTTCTCCTCCGCTACGGCCGCGGCACGGATTGCCTCGCCCTCACCGCCGATACCTGCGATCGCCTGCGCCTGCACCCGCAAACCAGCACCAACACTGCCATGATGTCGACGGCGTTCACCGTCACGTTTGACGCTCACCCGAAGTTCGGCGTTGGTACGGGCGTTTCAGCGCGCGATAAAGCCCAATCGACGCTCGTCGCGGTTTCGCCTGATGCGCAGCCGCATGATCTTCTGCGTCCCGGACATATCACGCCTCTGCGGGGGATTGATGGCGGGGTGCTGGTCCGCGCCGGGCACACCGAAGGTTCGATCGATCTCTGCCGCCTCGCCGGCCTGCGACCGGCGGCGGTGATCTGTGAAATCCTCAAGGAAGACGGCGATCTCGCCCGGCGCCCGGAACTGGAAGTGTTCTGCAAGGAACACAACCTGAAGATGTGTACGATCGCAGACCTCATCAGCTATCGCCTGCATCGCGAACAGTTCGTCAAACGCGTTGAATCCGTCACGCTGCCCACCAAATGGGGCGTTTTCTCGCTGCACGCCTACAGCAGCCCGGTCGATCACCAGCCGAATCTCGCGCTGTGCAAAGGCGGCATCGGCGAACTTGATTCCGCCGGTCTGCCGATCGTGCATGACGAGCCGGTATTGGTGCGCGTTCACAGCGAATGCCTCACCGGCGACGTCTTCGGCTCCGGCCGATGCGATTGCGGGGACCAGCTCTCCACCGCGATGCAGATGATCGAAAACGCCAGCAAAGGCGCGGTCATCTACCTGCGCCAGGAAGGCCGCGGCATCGGACTGGTCAACAAATTGCACGCCTACAAACTTCAGGAACAGGGTTTCGATACGGTCGATGCCAACCTCCGCCTCGGCCTGCCCGCCGACAAGCGCGACTACGGCATCGGCAGCCAGATCCTGCGCGACCTGGGCATTCGCAAAATCCGCCTGTTGACCAACAACCCCAAGAAGATTTACGGCCTCGACGGCTTCGGTTTGCAGATCGTCGAACAAGTGCCGATCAAGATCGACGCCGGCGAACACAACCGTGAGTACTTGGAAGCAAAGAAAACGCGGATGGGGCACACGCTGTAACTGTCGAATGTCGAGTGATGAATGTCGAATGAAAACGAACGCCGACGCACCCCGATCCTACGATGCCTGAAATCTCCACACTGACCCTCGCCGCTTCCGTTTGTGCGATTTGCACGCTCCTGGCGACGCTCGCCGCCAGACCGTGGAAGACCGAATCCGCGCGCCTCGCCGGCTTGCCGGCGGTGGGGCTGGGGCTTGGGTTTCTCCTCGCGATCCTCATCCTGCTGGGCCTGCCCGACCCGATCGTCCCACGCGCCACGCGATGGCATTGGCTGTTCTGGACGCCCGTGCCCGTCATCGTCGCCGGCGCGATCGAAGCGCTGCTCGGCCAGCGCGCGGTCCTGCGAACGATCCTCGCGATCTTCACAATCATCGCGGCGCTCACGCTATCCGGGATCGGGCAGGTCTACCCGACCTACCCCAACGGCTGGCACGGCGCGGCCATCGCGCAGTGGCTGGGACTGCCCATCACGATCTCGATCGGCACGACGCTGCTCAGCGGATGGGTCAGCGGCAAATTCGGCGCGCGGACGGTGATCGCGTCGTGGCTCGTGATGTCATTCGCGGTCGGCGGGGCGGCGGCGTTCCTGTCGGGGTTCGGATCGCTGGGGACGGCGTCGGTGATGCTCGCGCCGGCGGTCGTGGCGCTGGCGGTGATGCTGTTCCTGTTCCCGAAATTTACGCCGGGGCTGACGGTGTGGGCAGGACTTTCGGTCCTCTGTGCCGCGTTGGTTTCGGCGGCGCTGGAGCCGTGGTACGGTTCGATGCAGGTCGGGCACGGCGTGATGCTCCTGCTGGCACCGCTGGGCATTCTCGCGGTCTTCCTGGCAGACCGGACGCGCTGGTGGACCCCGCCGATCGTTGTCGCGCTGGCGACCATCGCAATCGCCTGCTGGCCGATCGGGGAGACGATCGCCAGCGCGCTGAACTATTACGCCGAGGGATATCTGCCGACCTGGAACTAGATCGATGTCGCGACTGCAACTGCTTTTCCCTCTGATCTTCTGGGCGATCTGGCTTGGCCAGCGCGGCGATCCGGTCATTGCGCCCTGGATGGGGTCGGCAATCTACGCGATGTCGCTGGCGCTGGTCGTGGTGCTGATGCGCCGCTGGGCCCGACGGGCGATGCGGGGAACGACCTTCCGATCCGTGCAGGCGACCAGCCGATTCCACCAGGCGATGTTCGCGGCACGCTGGGCGATCCTGGCGATCCACGGCGTCGCGCTGCTGTACCTGGGGTTCGGCGATCTCATCCTCGCCACCGGCATCACCTTCCGCGGCCACGCTGAAGCGCCGGCGGCGCTGGTGTCGAGCATCCCGGTCGTGCTCGCGTGGATCGGCCTCATCTGGGCGCAATACCCGCTCGACCGCGCCATTCGCGAACAAAACGCGCTCGCGGCGCTCAACGCCGGCGAATCCATCTTCGAACCGCCGAGCCTTCGCCAATACATCGCCAGCAACGCGCGTCTTCAGGTGCTGTCGCTATTGGCGCCGGTGGCGATCGCGATCCTGCTGCGCGATGCCGTGCTGCTGGCGCTCGACGCCGCCGGCTTGCCGCGCGACGGGACCAACGAAGTCATCGCGACGCTGATGTCGGCCGGTTTCGTGTTCATCGTCGGGCCCGAGATTTTGCGACGCGTGTTGCCCGTGCAGCGGCTTCCCGATTCACCACTGCGTGATCGGCTGGAAGCGATGTGCAAGCGCCTTGGCCTGCGCTACCGCGAAATCCTCGTCTGGCGCACGCACTTCAGCTTCTGCAACGCCGCCGTCATGGGGCTGGTGCCCCGGTTCCGGTACATCCTGTTGAGCGACCTGCTGCTGGACACGATGGACGACCGCCAGGTCGAAGCGGTGTTTGCGCACGAGGCCGGGCACGTGATGCACCGGCATATGACGTGGTATGTTGTCTTCGCGGTCGTCTTCTTCCTCTGGCTCGGCGCGGCCGAGACGATCGTGGGGTGGATTTTCTGGTCCGGACACGTGCCCGTGCAGGTGCCGCTGGAAACGATCATGTTCGGCATCGGCGTGCTGGCGTTTTTCCTTATTTTCGGATCGCTGTCACGCTCGTTCGAGCGACAGGCCGACCTGTTCGCCGCCCGCACGATCAGCCACGCACCGGCCGAGGACGTGCAGCCGGACGGGGTGGAGGTCTTCAACTCGGCGCTGGCGCATGTCGCTCGCCTGAACAACATGCCGCTGGACGCCCACCAGTTCGCCCACGGTCGCGGCAGGATCGGGCGCGTGTACGCGTCGCTCGTCCACCACGCCGGTACGTGGCTGCACGGCAGCATCCGCGCCCGCATGGATTATCTGCGCAGCCTCCCCAACAACCCCTCCCGCACGAGCCGCTTCGACCGCCGGATGACCGCGATCCGCATCGCGCTGCTGGTGGCGCTGTGCAGCACGACGGCGTGGGTGATCACGTCGATGGCGAAATAAACGTAGCACTCCGGGAGGGCGAGGCGCCCGCCGAGACGTTGTCCCGTGGTTGAAGGTTGGGCAGCGGACGATTCAAGGGTGAGATTCTGATCAGTGGATCGTCGTGCGCGATCCGGCAAATCGGGACCGCCGCTTTTTCTACCTTCAACTTCGGGCGGGACAACGTCTTCATTTCTTCGGATAAAGGCCGACGACAATCGTTTCAGATAACGTAAAAGTTTTGAATTCCACATCAGTCTGTTTCGTGACGGCGCTGCCGTCGTTCTCAAACACGCGCACTGAGGGATCGTTTTTTAAGCTGCTAGTCACTGCCGCTGTGGAGAAAAAACCTTCCTTCTCAAACTGAAACTGATGCGGCGCTGTGCGATGCAGGTTGCCGGCTATGGCGATTCCGCCAGCATCGGTTTGAGGGACATCGGTGGAGTAATCCTGTCTCCCAAGCATGATGTCTTGAAAAACGCTGTGATGGACAATCCTGACACCTTCGATTGGTTTCTTTGTCGTCGCGTCAACCACCTGAAATTTCGCCGTATGGCTACAGCCTGCGGCAAGGACGGCGAAGATGCTCAATGATATTAGAGGTACTTTCATGTGGATGCTTACCTCAATGCCTGCGGCTATCAATGAGGCTTTTGATATCGTCCTCGACGTGAGTGATGATGTTCCAATGGTCAATCCTAACACCACTCCCAACGGGTGGAAGTGGAGTATTGTAGACGGTGTTGTCGCCTGGCGGGGGATTTACATCGATCTGATCCGCTCCACCGTCCGCCATGCTCTGTCCGTGGACAGGGATGCCCAGGATTCCGACGTCGTTTCCACCAGTTTGATAGCGGTTCCAAAACTTCGTTACATTGCCGGGAACGCTGTTATCCCCCGGGCGAAGGAACGTCACTGGATCAATGGCGGCGACTAGGTCCACCGTCTTTGCTTCCAACTCAAACTTGCTGCTGTCATTGCATTTGCGGGTCAGAAGAATTGCTGATGTTCCACTCCAGCTATGGCCGTCAAGGACGATGTCGCGCCGAACGTCGCTCGCGCTTGGGTCGTATTTACCGTCAGAATCTGCATCGAGAGTTGGGAAGGCCGATCGGGACAGGTCCACATTTTTAAGTGACTGCTTTTCCGACCTATTGCGACGATGGGCATCTGGAGACGGTGTCGGTTCGCGTTCTTGTCGTCGTGGGGTCGTTTCGACGAAAAATCCGGCGGCGCTGCGCGATTGTCGTGACAAATGCGCAGCGCGGGGGGTCTATGTGGAGAGATGCTGCGCGCGTGCAGTTCGCGCGTGGCGGGTTCATTGGAAAGTGAAGAGCGGGTTGGGTCAGGAATGTGGGCGCGGATGTAGCATGTTGCGCTAATTTTTCGACCCTCGAAATCCTAAGTGATGGCTGGCCAGCAGTTACGATTTCGGGGGGATGAAGCAAATGTAGCACGCGCGCAAATTTGCGAGGTTTGGTCGCCGGCGAAGAGAAAGAGGTCGTCACGGTCGCCCAGCTTTTCGTGGTCGCTCGACGGGTCGGGTCGTCTGGGGATACAGGGCCGCCAGCGGACTAATGGGTCACCCACCGAACAATCGGTTGCGGGGCAAAGACGCGGTGGCTGGCGGTGGAATGGTGGTCGCGAAGCCTCAACCGTACGAGCGCGGCGGCGGCGTCGGTGAGTTCGGTCCAGGGGATTGCGATGGTCGTCAGGCCCAATCGCTCGGCGATGGGCGCGTTGTCGAACCCGACGACGGGCGGGATCGGGAGGTTGTTCTTCTTGCAGTAGTCGATCAGCGCGTGGGCGTGGCGATCGTTGCAGCAGAAAATGCCGTCTTTCCCCGCCTCGATCGCCTGGGCGGCAATCGCTTCGGCGTGCTCGTAATACCAACCGCCTGCCCCCACTGTGCGCCCATGCGCCAGGGACATGAATCCCTGCACACGCAACGTGCTCCGCGCATCGGCAAGCGGCCCGGCGACGACTGCAAACTTCCCGCCCGGCGAGCGATTACGCAGCAACTGCGCCGCGCACGCGCCGCCGGAAAAATCGTCGACTTCCACACTATCGAGCAGCGTTGCCTCCACGCCCGAAGGGGCGCGATCGTTGAGCAACAACGCCCGGCGTTTTTGCGAAAGGATCGGGCTAATCAGGTTCGGCAGGTTCCAGAGCACCGGCAGACGATCTTCGGGCAATCGCATCTTCGACAGACCCGCGGACGGATCCATCCATCGCACCGACCACTCGACGCGCAACTGGTTGAGCGAATTCCCCAGCTTTAGCAGCAGGCGTGCGCCGAAGCTTTCCTTACGCTTGGCGCGCTTGTCGAAGAGCAGCAGCGCGCCGGTAAGCCGCGACGCCTCTCCCGGCAGGAACGTGCCCGCCGCCGAGCGGCGGACGAGGTGGCCTTCGGTGACCAGGTCGCGCATCACGCGATTCGCGGTCTGGTAGCTGATACCGTACTGGTCGGCGATCGCGCGGTTGGAGAGAAATCGGTCGCCGGGCTGGTGCGCGTTCTGACGGATGCGATCGATGAGCTTGCGTTTTACTTCAATGACGTGTTCGGAGACCGGTCTTGCCATGGTGAAGTTATCATATCAGTTTGTGGCGCATGTGAGATGATAATTCTGGAATCGCGATATCCGTCGCGGTAGGTTGTGCGCATGGCGGACGAATTAGGCGGACGAGTGATCGTCATCATCGGCGGCACGACCGGGCTGGGCCTGTCGGCGGCGCGCGCGTGCGTGAAGGCGGGCGCGAAGGTCGTCGTCGTCGGTCGAAATCCGGACAGCGTGACCCAAGCGCAAAGCGAACTCGGCTCCCTCGCCTGCGCCTTCGCGGGCGACGCAATCGACCCGGAAACCGCTGAAAAAGCGATCCACCTCGCGGTCGAACGGTTCGGCGCGTTCCACGCCCTGTACCACGTCGCCGGCGGGTCGGGGCGACGCATGGGGGACGGGCCGCTGCACGAAATCACGGACGAAGGTTGGGCGTTTACGATCAACCTGAATCTCACATCGCTTTTCAACTCCAACCGCGCCGCGACACGGTACTTTTTGTCGAAATCTCAGCCGGGCAGCATCCTGAACATGGGCTCGGTGCTCGGGTACTCGCCTTCGCCGAGATTTTTCACCACCCACACCTACGCCGCCACCAAGAGCGCGATCATCGGCATGACCAAAAGCTGCGCGGCGTACTACGCGAAGCAGGGCATTCGATTCAACGTGATCGCGCCCGCGCTGGTTGAAACGCCCATGAGCCAGCGCGCCCAAGGCGATGAGATCATCCAGCAGTTCATCAAAACCAAGCAACCCCTCGACGGCGGCAGAATGGGCGTGCCGGAGGATTTGGACGCTGCGGTCGTGTTCTTCCTGTCGGACGCGTCGAAGTTCGTCACCGGGCAGGTGCTTGCGGTGGATGGCGGGTGGACGGTCAGCGAAGGCCAGATTCCGGAGAACGCATGACCGCGATCGGCATCGATATCGGCGGGACGAACGTGAAGTGCGTGGTCGTACACGCGGACGGAACGCTCGTTGATTCTCGCTCCTTCCCAACCGGTGACGCGACGAACGCGTGGGCCGGGACCGTGCTCGATTCGGTGGCGCAGATCGAATCCGCGCACGGCAGGACTGACGCGATCGGCGTGTCGTCTCCCGGGCTCGCGGCGCGCGATGGCAGAACCATCGCCTGGATGCAGGGACGCATGGCCGGCGTGCAGGGGTTTGATTGGGCGAAACATCTACAGCGCGATTCGCTCGTACCTGTGATGAATGACGCACACGCCGCTTTGCTCGGCGAGGCCTGGATCGGCGCTGCGGCGGGCGGGCGAAATGTCGTGCTGCTCACGCTGGGCACCGGCGTGGGCGGGGCGATCCTGTGCGACGGACGCATCCTCAAAGGCCATCTCGGCCGGGCCGGGCATTTGGGGCATATCACGCTCGATGCCGCAGGCCCGCTGGACATCGTCAACACGCCCGGCTCGCTCGAAGACGCGTTCGGCGACCACACGATCGCA
>JBBQQZ010000129.1:0-9708 GCA_038215325.1 Tepidisphaerales bacterium
ATCGGCGAGGCGGGCTACACCGCGCAGGAGCAGATGTGGGCCAGGCCGACCTGCGACATCAACGGCATCACCTACGGCTATCAAGGGCCGGGTGCCAAGACCGTGATCGGCGCTCAGGCGAGCGCGAAGGTGAGCTTCCGGCTCGTCGCCAACCAGGACCCGATCAAGATCCGCGAGGCGTTCTACCACCACATCCGCTCCCACTCCCCGGCGGGCGTGACGATTGAGTTCCTCGACCACGGCGTCGCGCCCGCGTATCTCGTCCCCCCCAACCACCCCGGCCTACCCGCAGCGTCGCGTGCGATCGAAACCGGCTTCGGCAAAGCACCGACCCTCATCCGCTCGGGGGGCAGCATCCCGATCGTCAGCACGTTCAAGAAGGAACTCGGCATCGACTGCCTCTTCGTCGGCTTCGGTTTGCCGGATGACGCGGTGCATTCGCCGAACGAAAAATTCGACCTCGACTGCCTCCACGCCGGCTGTAGGACCGCTGCGGCGCTGTTTGCGGAGCTTTCGCGTGGGTGAGGGTTGGAATAGGCCACAGATTGCACAGATGGAAAGCGATTTGCACAGATGAATTTGGCGGCTCGTTCAGACCGACCGGCATGATTGGTGTAGTAAAACGTCGGATTTGGTTTGAATTGACAGGTGAGAGCTATCAACAACCTTGGCTGCTGCGCAAGTTGTCATCCTGAGGTACTCCGAAGGATCTTGTCGGCAGCAGGAAGGCCTAGGAATCGCGTGGTCGAGTAGATGCTCGGGGTGCCTCAGCATGACGTTCTTGAGATGACCGGGTTGTTCGGAGGACTCAGACAATGGGCCGATGTTGGAAGTGACGCCGCCCGCGTCTGGGTGGACGCGGGCGGCGGGTGGGTTGGGGTTGGATTGGCGAAAAACCGTTACTTGATGAACAGCATTTCGCGGTACGTCGGCAGCGGCCAGAGGTCGTCGGCGACGATGGCTTCGAGCTTGTCGGCGGCTTCGCGGACGCCGTTCAGGGCGGGGAAGATTTCGCCGCGGGCCTGGATGGCGTGGTCGTACGGTTCGCCTTCGGCGTGATGGTTTAACGCCTTGTCGAGCTTGGTGATGCCGAGTTGAAGCTCATTGATGCCGCTGACGACCGCCGACAGCGTTTCGATGCCGCCGGGGCTGGCGGCACCGGCGCTCTTGGCGGAGGCGATGCTGCTCGCCAGTTCGCCTTGATAGCGAAAGGCGGCGGGCAGGATCATCGTGCGGGCCATCAGCAAAGCGGTCTTGGCTTCGATCTGGAGCGCCTTGACGTAGGCCTCAGACAAAATGTGAAAGCGGCTCTTCAGTTCGGCCTCGGAGTAAACCCCGTACTTGCTGAACAGATCGATCGTGTCCTTGCGGATGACGACCGGCAGCACGTCCACGGTGGTCTTCAGATTCGCCAGGCCGCGTTTTTCGGCTTCCTTGTGCCATTCGTCCGAGTACCCGTTGCCGTTGAACAGGACACGCTTGTGTGCCTTGTACACCGGCTGGACCGCCTCGGCGACGGCGGTTTTGAGATCCTTGCCGGCTTTCATCGAAGCTTCGAGCTTGTCGGCGAGGTAGTCGAGCGAGTCGGCGATGATCGTGTTCAGCACCGTGTTGGGCCCGGCGATGTTGGCGCTGGAACCGACGGCGCGGAACTCGAACTTGTTGCCCGTGAACGCGAACGGCGACGTGCGGTTACGGTCGCCCGAATCCTTCGGAAGGATCGGCAGGACCGAGGCGCCGGTGTTGAACAGCCCGCCGGCGCGGGTGGTCTTGGCGACGCCTTCTTTTTCGATCTGGTCGAACAGGTCGGTGAGCATGTCGCCGAGGAAGATGGAGATGATCGCCGGCGGGGCTTCGTTGGCACCCAGGCGATGATCGTTGTGCGCCGACGCGATCGACAGACGCAGAATCTCGGCGTACTTGTCCACCGCGCGGATGACGGCGGTGCAGAAGACAAGGAACTGAAGGTTGTCGTGGGTGTTGCTACCGGGTTCGAGGAAGTTTTCACTGTCCGAACCGATGGACCAGTTGTTGTGCTTGCCCGAACCGTTGATTCCGGCGAACGGCTTCTCGTGCTGTAGGCAGACCAGGCCATATTTGCCGGCGGTCTTTTTCAGCACTTCCATGGTCAGGTTTTGGTGGTCGGTCGCGAGGTTGGCGCTTTCGTAGGTCGGCGCGATTTCGTACTGGCTGGGCGCGACTTCGTTGTGACGCGTCTTGACCGGGATGCCGAGCTTGAACAGTTCGGCTTCGCAGTCGCTCATGTACGCCAGCACGCGATCGGGGATCGAACCGAAGTACTGGTCTTCCAGTTCCTGTCCTTTCGGAGGCGGTGCGCCGAACAGCGTGCGGCCGCAGGCGATCAGGTCGGGGCGGGCGAAGTAGAAGTTTTTGTCGATGAGGAAGTATTCCTGTTCCGGGCCGACCGTCGTGATGACCTTGACGTCCTCCTTGCCAAAGACCTTCAGGACGCGCTTGGCGGAAATTTCGATGGCGTCAACGCTCTTGAGCAGCGGGGTCTTCTTATCGAGCGCCTCGCCGGTCCAGGACAGGAACGCGGTGGGGATGACGAGCGTGGCACCGTTTGGGTTTTCGACGATGTAGGCGGGGGAGGTGGGGTCCCAGAAGGTGTAGCCGCGGGCCTCGAAGGTGGCGCGGAGCCCGCCGGAGGGGAAGGAACTTGCGTCGGGTTCGCCTTGGGTGAGTTCCTTGCCGCTGAACGACGCCATCGCCCCGCCTGAGCCGGTGGGGGTGACGAACGTGTCGTGCTTTTCAGCGGTTCCGCCGGTCATGGGCTGGAAAATGTGCGAGTAGTGGGTGGCACCTTTTTCGATCGCCCAGTCCTTCATCGCGGACGCAACAGCGTCAGCGATGGTGGGGTCGAGCGGCTTTCCTCGCTTGACGGTCTCCTGAAGCTTTTTGAAGATCGACTTGGGGAGGCGTTGCTTCTGCACGTCTTCCGAAAAGACGTTTGTGCCAAAGAGGTCTTTGACGTGGGTCGACTTGAAATCGATGAAATTCAGCTTGGCTGTCGACGAAACAATCGCTGCGAGGGCAGCTTGGCGGGCATTAGCCATGGTGGGCTTTCTCCGTAAAGGTGTGAGAGATATCACCACTGAAGGACACCTGACTCAATCAGTGGAGCGCGTCAATACCGATTCTCGGCAAGAGCGGTTCTGTGTCAAAACATGCTGACGTTGAATTCGACGCATCCCGCTGGCAGTCGCCGGAACCGGGATTTCAGGGGCGCAGGCACACGGGAAAGAGCTTGCCAGGCGTGCCGATCGCGCATTTCGATGCCGGGGCCCGGCAGAGACTGTGTTGAAGCGCTCCGAACCGGCGTCTTCCCGCGCCGGTTGGGCGCGAGCGGGCGAACGTTGAGCCAGCGGTATTGAAGTTTGAACGTGTCCATAGGAATCGGTATCCATCTACCACGCCACTCACGCCGGATCGACTCGTCAGCGGTGCTTTTTCAAGCACTTCGACGGAGATTCAGCGACGAACCCTGTTGCTGCCCAAGTCGTCATGCAAAACCCGTGCGAGTCCGAAAATATTCGGTTAAGCCATTCTTAACGCGCGCCTTTTGGGCAGACTGCCAGAAAGAAATCGTGGCTGCATAGTTCTGCGGCAGAGGTTTGGAGGCGGCCCGGTGAGCGAGTGATGGAACCCGGATCCGGGTTTTCGGTTCGCTCAGACGCCGCGTCCGAGCGTATGTGCGACGACCCTGGACCGAATCAGCCCGGACGACCCCGCTGCCGTTAAAATTCATTGAAAGAGACTCGAATTGACCGGCGTCTTTTGGATGAGCCGCTTCCACGCGAGACGGTGCGCGCTGATTTTTCGGCACGAATCCGGTCAATCGCTGACAGTCCAGTTTGAGCTGGGAAACTGGCTGGGACGGGCCGATTGTGCGGTTTATCCCGGATAATGGGTGCCGTGGGTGCGGCGAATTGTCGCGGGCGAGGGATTTAGCTGCGAAATTTCCTTCGCAGCGCCGGTGAGGTTGCGGTACACCCGCTTTCTCACGATCATTCCGCCGACTCGAACGCGAGCCGGAGGGGAATGCCGATCCCTGCGTCGGGCATGGGTATCGGGAATTGACGAGGATGTTTTTTGTTGCTCAACGCTGGGATGCACGATGTCGCGCATTGAATGTGTCTGTCTTGAATCGCTTGAAGGCCGCCAACTGTTTGCCTCTTCGGTAGGCACGGGATCGGTCGTCAATATCATCGGCCCGACGTCGGGCGTGACCGCGCAGGCTATCAACCCGCGGACGACCGGCGTATTCTTCAGCGCCGAAACGGGTGGCCAGGCGGATCTCGACGCGGCGATCTTCCTCAGCATCGCGCTCGGGGACGGCGGGGGCGTCAAGGAGACGTCCTTTCTCCGGTCGCAGTTCGCCATCTTCGAGGTCGGTGGACCCGTCCAGGCGATCGATACGGGCCTTGTCCAGACCTCCGGCGGGGGGGACACGCTCTCGGTCAAGCCCATCATCAAGCTCAAAGCCAACACCCAATACCGCATCCAATTCAACCAACGCAACGACCTGAATAAGATCACCGACGTTTCGAACCAGCCGTTCGACGCCGCGACTTACACTTTCACCACGGGCACCAACTTCCAGCAGCCGGACCCGATCATCAAGTTCGACAAGTCGACCGTGAAAACCCGCACCACGAACGGCTCGTACTCTGCCGTCACCATCGGGCCGGACGGAAAGCTCTACGCCGCGACGCTCGAAGGGTACATTTACCGCTACGACATCAACAGCGACGGCACGCTGGCGAACGAAACGACCTACGACATTGTCCGCCAGAACAACGGCGGGGCGCGGTTCATCACCGGCATCACGTTTGATCCGCGTTCGACCGATCCGAGCAACCCGGTCCTCTGGATCAGCCACGGGCAGGCGAAGTTTGGCGACAATCCGGCCGCCTCCGATCAGTTCGGATACGCCGCCAACTACACCGGCAAAATCTCGCGTTTGTACGGGAGTAATCTCGGGACTTATGAAGATGTCATCATCAACATCCCGCGCTCCGTCAAAGACCATCTGAACAACCAGATCAGCTTCGATCCGGTCGCCAAGAATCTGTACTTCCTGATCCCCAGTCACTCCGCAATGGGTCGCGCGGACAGCACATGGGGCAATCGAGCAGAGGAACTGACGACTTCGGCGCTGTTCCGGCTGCAACTGCGGACCAAGGGCACGCGCATCGGCATTGAAGAGTGGCTGGCGACCAACGGCGCGATCAACCTGAACCCGTCGGCGAATTACAGCCTCAGCAAGGGCGCGAATCCGCTTCGCTTCTACGCGTACGGCATCCGCAACGCGTACGACATGCTCTGGCACAGCAACGGCAAGTTCTACGTCCCGGGCAACAGCTCGGCGGCGGGGGGCAACACGCCGGATGATCCGAACACCGCTGCAAACGAGAGCATCACCGGCGTGCAGCAGTTCATCGAAGACTTCCTGTTCGATGTCGTCGAAGGCGGCTACTACGGCCACCCCAACCCCGTCCGAGGCCAGTACATCCTCAACGGTGGCAATCCGACCAGCGCTAACGGGAATACGGATAAGTTCCAGATCAACCAATACCCCGTTGGCACGTTGCCCGACAGCAACTATAAAGGTGCCGCGTTCAGCTTCGGCAAGAACCAGTCGCCCAACGGCGTGATCGAATACAAAGGCAACGCCTTCGGCGGACGCTTGAAGGGGTCGCTGATTGTCGCCCGCTACAGCAGCGGCGACGACCTGGTGATCGTTACCCCGCGCTCGGACGGCACGTTTACCACCGAAAGCGAAAAGCTCGGCGTCACCGGCTTTACCGGGTTCACGGGCACCACGCTCAACCCGCTGGACCTCGTTGAAGACACGCGAAACGGCAACATCTACGTCATCTCGCTGGTCGATCGGTTCGGCGACGGCGCGATCTCGCTTCTGAAGCCAAAGCGCGGCACGCCGAGCCTGTCGGCGACGCGCCTGGTGATGTACGACAACGCCCCCGGCGATGCCAACGGCGCGTCCAAGTCCGTCACGCTCACCAATACCGGCAGCGGCGTGCTCACGATCACCCGAGACAGGATCCGCCTGACCGGCGCGAACCGGCGGAACTTTGTCGTGACCGACTTCCCGACGGGCGATGTCACGCTCATGCCCGGAGACGACACTACGTTTACCGTCAAGTACGTCGCCGGCGACAACGCCATCAAGCGAGCGAACCTGGCGATCTACACGGACGCGGACCAGAACAACCCGTACACGACGGTCGTTCAGCTCCGCGGTACGGTGGCGGGCGCGACCGCCCAGTCGGTCGGCGCGCCGCGGCCGGTGGATGGGAAAATTCTGTCGGTTGCGTCCGTGGGATCGACCATTTTCAGCGATCAAGCGATTGTTGATGAAGATTTGCTGACCTCACTCCTATAAATGGTGTAGGGTGAGCCGAGGCCGTGGCTCTTTGTGGGCGACGGTCTAGTTAGAAAGGGGCGTCAGCCGCGTCGAGGGACTCGGCGGTGTTTGGTTTGGCGGTGTGTGGTTGTGTGTGGTTGTTCAGCACGGGATAAATAATGCAGTCGAAGTTCAGTATCGAAACTCTGGAAAACCGTACCTTCCTATCCGCCAGTCCAATCAGCGCGGGCGTGATAGGTGAGACGTCCGGCGTCATGGCGTCCGCCAAGGCCAAAGCAACCGCGGCACCGGAGATTTCGATCACCCAGCGTACGATGTACTTCAACACCGTGCAGGGACAAACCCAGACGCAGGTGCTTCGCATCACGAATAACGGCTCGGCGAACCTCGACCTTGTCGCCGGCTCGGTGGCGCTCAAAGGCGCGGCGCGGCGGAATTTTACGGTCAACTTCCCTGAAGGCGGCTTCTCGGTGAAACCGGGGCGCCGGCTTGACTTGGAGATCACGTTCCGTTCGCCGGTCGGCGAAGCGGTGGAAGTGAAGGTCGCGCGGCTAACCATCGTCACCAACGACCCCGCGACCCCGGCAGTGTCGGTTGGCCTGCGCGGATTGCCGACCACCGGCATCGGCGGGTCGAACGAGCCATCGCTGGCGCGCGTGCTTGAAACGTTCAACCTCCCGACCAACGTAGGCGACGCCTCGCCGGCCGAGTACCAGCTTGGCACGCCTGTGGCGGGCAATGACGAAGTCAAAGTGCAGCAACTGGTGAAAGCCGGCCCGGGCGCGGTTTCGATCCGACCGCTGGCGGTCTTCGGCACGGACAACGGCCCGGCGGTTCGCCTGGGGACGTATACGCCGGGCATGCCCGATTCGCTCAAGCCGCTGTGGTACGTCCCGCGCGAAGACGCGCAGTCGGTCGCGCCGAAAGTGTATGGCCAGACCCTCATCGACCCCGGCGACGCACCCTTCGGCATCTTCGCCGAGTTCCCCGGTTTCACGAACACCAACGGCATGGCGCGAAACGTCTATTCCGAAGACGGGCTCAACACCGTCTGGGAACCCAAGACCGATCAACTGCGCAAGATGCGCTTCTATCCGTTCGTCGATCAGCAAGGCAACGCCGCACCGAATACCTATCTGGTTGCCGTGGAAGAATTCACGGCCGAGTACGACTATCAGGACGTGGTGTTTATCGTCACCAACGTCAAGCCCCTCAGCGCCGTCGCCGATGTGCCGGTGTTGTCGGTGAGCAATTTTGCCGGCGCGCCCACCAATGACCGCCTGGTTTTCAACAAGGTTGAGATCCCTGACACGGCGTATCCGAACATCACGCGCCTTCAGAACACCGTTCGTCTGACCAATTCCGGCACGGCGGACCTGATTGTGACTGTCAAGACCACCGGCAACTTCACCATCGACCGCGGCGGCGGGACGAACGTGGTGATGACGGCCGGGACGACGCGCGACGTGCAGGTGCGCTTCACCGCCACCAGCGGCAGCACGCACAGCGGCACGCTCGTCATCACGAGCAACGACCCGGATCACGCGACCGTCACAATCACGCTCAAAGGCTTCTGGCAGCAGTACAGCGAGTTTAATCCCAGCAACCGCAGGAGCGTTGAACCGAATGCACGGCAGATCGTTCAGGACATCTTCGGCTACACGACCAACCTCACCTACGACGGACAGGGCATCAACGGCGGCGGCAGGGTGCTGGCGACGGGGGACGAGGTCCTCTCGCCGTACTGGAAGGCCGCCGATGATGGTCCGGTCAAAATGACGCTTCTCGCGGCGTACCACGGGCAGACGTACGTCGACACCAGGACCGGCAACACGCTGCCCGCGCAGTCGTTCGCCGGATGGTACGAGAAGGGCAAAGCGCCCCTGACCTCGGGCCGCGCCAGCGTCCTCAAACATGGCAAAGGCGATGGGCAGATGATCCTGCCGCGCCACGAGAACGCCAAGATCTCCGCCTACGCCGCCGGCCAGTTCAACCCCGGCGACAAGTCGTTCGGCTTCATCATCGAAGGCAAGGAAGTCAGCGATCCCAAGCTGAACCCCGACCCGCAGGGCCGCACTGGCTTCGGGCATTTCGTGCGCTTCTGGCCGGCGTATGACGGGGAAGGCAAGCTCATCCCGAACACGTACTTGATGCTGCACGATTACAATCGCGAGTTCACCAACTACGATTACAACGACAACGTTTTTCTCGTGCAGAACATTGTCCCGGAGAACGCGCTGAAGTCGCCGCTGACGGTCTTTACCGAAGAAACCAGCCGCGGTGCCCGGATCAGTTTCACCAGCCCCGCGACCGGGCCGAAGATCATCGGGTTCAACGTTTACCGATCCACCACCCCGCGCGGCGGGTATCAACTGCTGACCGACACGCCCCTGGCTCGCCGGCCGGTGACGACCTTCGTCGACGAGACCGTCACCGCCGACCAGACCTTCTACTACCAGATCACCAGCCTCGGCGGCGGCGGGGTGGAATCGCAGCCGGTGACGGTGCGGGTGTAGGCGAATCTCACGGTTCCTTCGGGCCGGGTTGTTTGGCGACGTGGCGGAAGCCGACGAGTTCGATGGCTGTTGTTGATTCGTCGATGGCGTAGAAGATCAGATAATTCCGCTCGAACACCAGTTTGTGGGCGAGCCTGCCAATCCGAGCGCTTGCGGCATTATCAATTGGGTGGGTGCCCGGCCATGTCCGCGCGCCATCGATTGCCTTTGAAAGGCGACGCTCCCACCCGAGCGCGCGGTCTATCGACTCTCTGGCGATCCAGACAACTTGGGCATCGATCGCTGCCGCGATGTCAGGCGATAATCTCAACTTGTAGCGTTTCACGCGGTCTTCCGCTCCTGTTCCTGCTTCATGGCCAAGAGCTTGGCGCGAAGTCCGTCGAAGAATACGTCGCCGTCAATTCCTTCGCCGCGCTCCAGTTGCTCGATCGAACGCTTCATCATCGCCACGTCTTCGTCGGTCACGGCGTAGCCCGCGAGACGATCGTACTCTTCCGGCGACAACAGCACCGCGCGCGCTTCGCCGTTGACGGTGATGATCTCGGCGTTGCCCGTGCGGTTGATCCGCTCCAAAGTCTCCGAAGCGTTCTGGCGAAAATCGGTCAGCGATTGCGTGTGTTGCGTTGAAATCATAGTGGGCCTCACGAATTCGTTACGAATTCAGTATGATGCGGCAGATTGTCGTGTCAAGCTTTTTCGCGCGGGTGACGCGTTGCCGGGAAGGGGAAGTCGGATATCTTTCACTCCATGCGAACCCGCCTCCAAACCGCGATCGTGATGCTC
>JBBQQZ010000130.1:0-9546 GCA_038215325.1 Tepidisphaerales bacterium
CGCGATCGACGCCGCCAAGGTGGCCGCCGACATGCGCTGTACGAACGTCGTTGTCCTGGACGTTCGCGGGCTGTCGCCCGTGACGGACTACTTTGTCATCGGCACCGGCACGAGCGACCGGCAGATGCGCGCCGTCGCCGATGGCGTGGAAGAAGCCGCGCGCGAAGCAGGCGACCGCCCGATCAGCCGGTCGATCGACGAACACTGGGTTCTGCTCGATTTCGTCGATGTCGTCGTCCACGTCTTCTCCGACGAATCCCGCCACTTCTACGACCTGGAATCGCTCTGGGGAGAGGCGAAACGAGTGGAGTGGAAATAGGAAGGGAGTAGAAGGGACTGAGTACTGAGACCGGACGCACATTCTCTCAGCACTCAGCACTTCACCCCCCTCTCATGCAAGAATCGCTCGACCAATTTCGCTCCCGCCGACGCCTGCGACTTCGCCGCCGCAGCAAGCGTGCGTATATCCGGTCGGTCTATTTCATCCCCAGCCTGGCAACGCTCGGCAACGCCGTCTGCGGGTTCGCTGCGATGTACGTCGTGCTCATGGACCCCGGTCTCACCACCGGCGACCCCGTCGCGGTGCTGATGGCCAAGCACAAGTTCCTCGCCGCCAGCTACCTGATCGTGCTGGCGATGATTTTCGACGCGCTCGACGGACGCCTCGCCCGCTGGACGCGACACACCACCGATTTCGGCGGACAGCTTGACAGCCTCGCGGATGTCATCAGCTTCGGTGCCGCACCGGCGATGATCGTGCTGGCGCTATTTAAGGACCAGATTCTCGACGCACCGTTCTTTACCTCACGCCTTGTCTGGGCGATCGGCGCGGTCTACATGAGCTGCGCCGCGATCCGACTGGCCCGCTTTAACACCTCCAACGAGCACGGCGAACAGCACCACATGTCGTTCCTGGGCCTGCCCAGCCCCGGCGCCGCGGCCGCAGTCATCGGGATGGTGCTCGTCCAGCAGGAACTGATTCTCCACGACCTCCCCACCGTCGCCAAAGTCGTCGCCGCGATCCTCCCGGTTTTCGTGCTGGCGAACGGGCTGTTGATGGTGTCGGCGTTCCGTTACGGCCACCTCGTCAACCGCTACCTCAAAGGCCGCCGCTCCATCGGCCGGCTCGTCGCCGCCGTCATCATCATGGGCCTGCTGGTCACCTCGCACCGCTACACGATCGGGATCGTTTGCGCCGGTTACGCGATGAGCGCGCCGGTCGGCTGGCTCTGGCTTCGCTACCGTGCCAGAACCGCTGTCCGCACCCCCGAATCTAATCCACAGGCGTAAATGCGTCCTCCTCCCGGGTAGCGGCAGCACGCAGCCGCTTCTCGGACGTCTCCGAACTCGTCGCAGGACTGCGTCCCTGCCGCTACGCGGATTCACGCCCTACGCTTGCCCAATCCCACCGCAAGCTCATAATCGCCCCTCCTATGTCAACCGTCATCACCCGCTTCGCTCCGTCGCCCACCGGCTATCTGCATGTCGGCGGGGCTCGTACCGCCCTTTTCAACTGGCTGCTCGCCCGCAACATGGGCGGCCAATTCGTGCTGCGGATTGAGGATACGGATCTGGCCCGCAGCACTGAAGATGCCACGCGGCAGTTGCTGGAAGATCTCGCCTGGCTGGGGCTGAAGTGGGATAACGAAACGCTCGTCTACCAATCCAAGCGGCTGGATATTTATAACAAGCTGATCGACGACCTGATTGCACGCGACCTTGCCTACCAAGCATGGGAAACGCCCGCCGAGCTGGATGCGATGCGCGACCAGGCCAAGCGCGCCAAGCGGCCGTTCGTTTATCGTCGTCGCAAGTACACCGAAGACGAACTCAAACGCTTCAAAGACGAAAATCGCACGCCGGTCATCCGGTTTGCGATGGATGTGAAGGAATACCGCTTCCACGACGTCACGCTGGGCAAAGATTGCGTGCAGCACCCGTCGGAAGTGCAGGATTTCGTCATCCGCAAAGGCGACGGCATGCCGACGTATCACTTCGGGGTCGTCGTCGACGATGCCGACATGGGCATCACGCACGTGCTGCGCGGGCTGGAGCACTTACAGAACACGTTCAACCACATCGCGTTGCAGGATGCGCTGGGCTACGTCCGTCCCATCTACGCACACCTGAGCGTGATGCTGAACCCGGAGAATGGCGAGAAGCTGTCGAAGCGCGATCGGGACCGCCGAATCCGCAAGCGCGCCCAGGAATGGATGCGCAGCACCAAGCGAACCGTCGGTGACTTGTCCGCTTCGACCACGCTTACCGAGGCTCGCCTGACCGAATGGCTGAATACCGACACGATCCAGCTTGACCTTTCGGAGCAGCCGAAGGTGATGAAAACCGTTGGGCTGAAGGAAAGCGATTTGCCGGAAATCATGATTCACGATTTTCGAAAGAATGGTTACGCGCCCGAAGTGGTCAACAACTTCCTGGCGTTGCAGGGCTGGAGCCCCGGAAATGATCTGGAGCAGATGACGGCCGAGCAGATGGTCGAGAAGTTCAGTCTCGACCGGATCATCTCCGCCAACCCAAAATTCAACCGTGACAAGCTCAAGAGCTTCAGCACGGACTGGTTCTCCAAGGCCAGTCCGGAACGCCTTCTGGCGGCGATCAAGGACTACCTGAGCGTGAACCCCGCTTCCCCGCTGAACGCCGCGACCGACACGCAGTTGGCGGACATGTTGCGCATGAACGCAGGCTTCCATGTCCTGGCCGAGGTGGAAGAAAAGAGCCGGTTTTTCTTCATCCCCGACGATCAGATCGAGTACGACCCCGCCGCCATCGAGAAAACGCTTATCAAGAACGATCGCGCCGGCGCGATCGCGCTCAAATCCGCCCGCGACGTGCTCGCATCAACCACGGATTGGTCCATGCATGGCCTGGAAAGCGCCGTTAAGGCCCATTGCGAGCAATCCGGCCAAGGCCTCGGCAAGATCGCCCAGCCCATCCGCGTCGCCATCTCCGGCAGCACCGTCAGTCCGCCGATCTTCGATTCGCTGGCGTTCCTGGGACGCGACAAGACGCTGGCGAGGGTTGATCGTTGCCTTCGGCTGCCAGGTTGAGCCGTCGTGTGGGTGACAAAGGAGACACGAGACATGAGAGGGGGAGACACGTCATTCTGTCTCCCCCTCTCGTGTCTCCGTGTCTCGTGTCTTTCCCTCCCCCGCCGTTCACTTTCGCGCTAAACTTGATTCCCCTTCCGACCGATCTAGAATCGATTGTCGATAAATGTTCGGTTGCGACGATACGGATGTGTCGCTCCCGCGCTCTTAACCCTTTCGAGGGGCGGGCGTTGTAACGAACGCCTGTCAATTGAGGAGATGGACATGTTTGAACGTTTCACGGATCGAGCCCGCAAAGTCATGGCGCTAGCCAATCAAGAGGCGCAGCGTTTTAACCACGAGTACATCGGGACTGAGCATATTTTGCTCGGCCTGGTCAAAGAAGGATCGGGGGTCGGCGCGAACGTTCTCAAGAATCTCGACGTCGATCTCAGAAAGGTCCGCCTCGAGGTGGAGAAGCTGGTGAAGTCGGGACCGGAGATGGTCACGATGGGCAAGCTGCCTCAGACCCCGCGTGCGAAAAAAGTCATCGAATACGCCATCGAAGAAGCGCGTAACCTCAACCATAACTATGTAGGCACCGAGCACTTACTGCTCGGGCTGCTCCGCGAGCACGACGGAGTGGCTGCCCAGGTGCTGATGAACCTGGGATTGAAGCTGGAAGAGGTTCGCGAGGAAGTTCTCAATCTGTTGGGAGCTGGTGTGGAAAACGAAGAACCCGCAACTCAGGAAAAATCCGGCGGCAAGACCAAGAGCAAGACGCCTGCGCTCGATTCGTTCGGTCGCGATCTGACGGAACTGGCCAAAGAAGGCCAGCTCGATCCGGTCATCGGCCGAAAGAACGAAATTGAGCGGGTGATCCAGATCCTTTGCCGTCGTCAGAAAAACAACCCCGTCCTCCTCGGCGAAGCCGGCGTGGGCAAGACCGCGATCGTCGAAGGCCTGGCGCAGATGATCATCTCGAGCAACGTGCCCGAGATCCTGCACGACCGGCGCCTGGTGGTGCTTGACCTGGCGATGATGGTCGCCGGCACGAAGTACCGGGGCCAGTTCGAGGAACGCATCAAGGCGGTCATGAACGAAGTCCGCCGGGCGAAAAACGTCATCCTCTTTATCGACGAACTGCACACTCTCGTGGGTGCCGGCGGCGCCGAAGGTGCGATAGACGCGAGCAATGTGCTGAAGCCAGCCTTGTCTCGTGGCGAAATCCAGTGCATCGGCGCAACGACGTTTGACGAGTACCGCAAGTACATCGAGAAGGACGCGGCGCTCGCCCGCCGGTTCCAGTCGATCCACGTGAATCCGCCGGGCAAGGAAGACGCGGTCGCGATCCTGAAGGGTCTGCGCGACCGGTACGAAGCCCACCACCGCGTCCAAATCACCGACGCGGCGCTGATCGCTGCCGTCGAGTTGTCGGACCGTTACATCACGCAGCGTTTCCTTCCGGACAAGGCGATCGACGTTATCGACGAGGCCGGTGCCCGCATCCGGCTTCGCAGCATGACCAAGCCGCCGAACCTGGCGGAACTGGAAGAGCAGATCGAGCGGCTGAGCATCCAGAAGGATGAGGCCGTCAAGAACGCCGAATACGAAGAGGCCGCCCGCCTGCGCGATCAGGCCGAGCAGCTTCGGGCGAAAAAGGAAGAGCTTCAGCGTCAATGGCGTGAACGATCCAAGGAGATCGACGGCGTCGTGGACGAGGAAGTGGTCGCCGAGGTCGTCAGCAAGATGACAGGCGTTCCGCTCACGCGGCTTGAGAAGGAAGAAGCCCAGCGCTTGCTCGAACTGGAGAATGAGCTTCACAAGAGGGTCATCAGCCAGGACGAAGCGATCCGTGCGATCTCCAAGACGATTCGCCGCAGCCGCGCCGGACTGAAGGATCCGCGCCGGCCGATGGGCAGCTTCCTGTTCCTCGGGCCGTCGGGCGTCGGTAAGACGTTGCTGTCAAAGGCCTTGGCTGAGTTCATGTTCGGTGACGAGGACGCCCTCGTGCAGATCGACATGAGCGAGTACATGGAAAAGCACAACGTCAGCCGTCTGATCGGCGCGCCTCCGGGCTACGTCGGTTACGAAGAAGGCGGGCAGTTGACCGAGCGCATCCGTCGCCGTCCCTACAGCGTCGTGCTGCTGGACGAAGTGGAAAAGGCGCACCCGGACGTCTTCAACATGCTTCTGCAAATCATGGAAGAAGGTCGCCTGACCGATTCGTTCGGGCGTCACGTCGATTTCCGCAACGTCGTCATGATCATGACCTCGAATATCGGTTCGGAATTGATCAAAGGCGGCGGGATCACGTTCGGCCTGCATGCCAAGGGCAAGGGCGGCTCGGAAGAGCGCACCTACCAGGGCATCAAGGAAACCGTGATGAAGGAAGTCGAACGCTACTTCCGTCCGGAATTCATCGGCCGACTGGATGAAGTCATCGTGTTCCGTCCGCTGGGCGGCGAACACCTGAAGCTGATCATCGAGCTGGAACTGTCGAAGGTCACCCGCCGCCTGGTCGACCACGGCATGCGGCTGGAACTGACCGACGAAGCGAAGGAGTTCCTGATCGAAAAAGGCACGAATTCCGATTTCGGCGCTCGTCCGCTGCGTCGCGCGATCGAACAGTTCATCGAAGACCCGCTCTCCGAGGAACTGCTTCGCGGCAACTTCAAAGGCAAGGACCTGATCAAGATCACGGTCAAGCACGAAGAAGCGGCCGAGAAGCACCTGTATTTCGAGTCCTTCGACGCCAAACCGAAAGAAGCCGCGCCGCAACTGGCACAGGCTTCGAGCGACGCGACCTGAGCCCGAGTTGCTCTGCTGAACTAAAACCTCACCGCACCCACGTGATCTCGCGTGGGTGCGGCGTTTGTGATGTACAGCCTCCGGCAGACGCATCTGCCGCAGCCGATGTATCGCGTGCATTCGTTGCAAGAGGTTCATCGTGTGCTTGATCGTCTCCGCAATGCGCTCACACAACCTTTGCACGCCGGCAGCCGATAAAAATGTTTCTGCATTTTTGTCCTTTCCATTGTTTGACTTCCACGCGTGAACGATACGATTGGCGCGTCGCGAACGGACCTTCGCGATTGGCTCCATAAACGAGGCGAAGAAAAACATGACGACAGCGGCAGCGGTCAACCCCTTTGATCCGCCTTTGGTCGAGCGTGCCGTCCGCAACGCGAACGGCGGAAAAGGCAACGCGAACCCCCACACCTTCACCGCCAGCGAATGGACGGTCGAAGATTCCGTGAAGCTGTACAACGTGCGCGGCTGGGGGCAGCAGTATTTTTCGGTCAATACCGACGGCAACGTCGCGGTTCACCCGACCGGCGAAGTGTCCAAGTCGATCGACCTGAAGAAGCTGGTCGATGACCTGCGTTCGCGCGACATCAACGCGCCGGTGCTGATTCGGTTCACCGACATCCTCAAGCACCGCGTCGACCGCATCAACGAAGCCTTCGTCAACGCGCTGCGCGACCTGGAATACAAGGGCCGCTACCAGTGCGTTTATCCGATCAAGGTCAACCAGCAGAAGCACGTGGTGGAAGAGATCCACCACTTTGGCAAGGCCCATAACTTCGGCCTCGAAGCCGGGAGCAAGCCGGAGCTGCTGGCGGTGATGGCGATCGTCGACGACAACACCACGCCGATTGTCTGCAACGGCTTCAAGGACGACGAGTTCATCGAGGCCGTCATCCTGGCGACCAAGATCGGGCGGACGGTCATCCCGGTGGTGGAGAAGTTCACCGAGTTGGAAGCGATCGTTAAGTTCGCCAAGATCCACAACGTGCGGCCGCGAATCGGCGTGCGGGTGAAACTGTCGACCAAGGGCGCGGGACGCTGGCAGGAATCGGGCGGCGTGCGCAGCAAGTTCGGGTTGTTCATCAGCGAAGTCATCGACGCGGTGAACTACCTGAAGGCCGAGGGCATGGCCGACTGCCTGAACATGCTGCACTTCCATCTCGGCAGCCAGATCAACAACATCCGCAACGTCAAAGCCGCAATCACTGAACTGGCGAGGGTTTACACCGAACTCTGCCGCATCGGCGCCGGCCTGACCATGATCGACGTCGGCGGCGGGCTGGGCGTGGATTATGACGGGTCGAAGACCAACTTTGCCTCCAGCATCAATTACGGGCTTCAGGAATACGCCAACGACATCGTGTTCCACATCAAGGAAGTCTGCGACGCCGCCGGCGTACCCCACCCGACGATTCTCTCCGAGTCCGGCCGGGCGATGGTCGCGTACCACTCCGTCCTCATCTTCAACGTCATCGGCTGGAGCGGCTTCGGCCGTTTCGATATCAACACCGATCTGACGCCCGAAGATCGCGCCAAGCTCCCCCAGCCCGTGCAGACGCTGCTGGATACGTATCTCGGCGTCACCGAAACCAACGTCACCGAGTATTTCCACGACGCGCAGGTCGCGATCGAAGCGGTGCTGAACCTCTTCTCGCTCGGCTACTGCACGCTCGAACAACGCTCGCTGGCCGAGAAGCTGTTCTTTGGCATCAGCTCCAGGATCCTGAATATCGTCCGCAAGATGGACTACGTTCCCGAGGAGTTTGAAGGCCTCGAAGCCACGCTCTCCGACACGTTCTTCTGCAACTTCAGCATCTTCCAGAGCATGCCGGACAGTTGGGCGATCGACCACCTTTTCCCGATCATGCCCATTCACCGCCTGAATGAAGCCCCCAATTGCCGCGGCATCCTGGCGGACATCACCTGCGACAGTGACGGCAAGGTCGACCACTTCATCGACAAGCGCGACGTGAAAAGCGTGCTGGAACTGCACGCCTACAAAGGCGAGGATTACTACATCGGCGCGTTCCTCGTCGGCGCTTACCAGGAGATTCTGGGCGACCTTCACAACCTGCTTGGCGACACCCACGCCGTGCATATCACCATCGACGACGCCGGCAATTACAGCGTCGATGAAGTGATCAAAGGCGACACCGTCCGCGAAGTGCTGAACTACGTCCAGTACTCCGGCGACGAACTCCTGCGCGCGATGCGCAAGACGGTCGAAAAAGGCGTGAAGGACCAGAAGCTCAGCATCGAAGAAGCCCGCCTGCTGCTCCGTTTCTACGAAGACGGCCTCGACGGGTACACGTACCTGGAGTAGCGACCGCGATCCGATTGAAATTTCACGTAGCACGGGCGTCCTCGCCCGTGTCTCCGTTTGGTGAGGTCACGGGCGGGACGCCCGTGCTACTGTCAGAATTTCACGCTGACGCGGCGTCCACGCCCGGGCATGCGATGAATTGAGGTCCGAGCAGCCGAAGTACAAGCCGATGGCTTGGCGCAACGCATCGACGCCCTCGCCGGTCGTCGCGCACACCGGTAGTGCGTAAGGCAATATCCATCCGAGCCCGCAATCCACCTTGTTGATGACGAGGATCTCCTCGGCTTCATCGGCCGGGTGGGGCTGGTCGGCGAGCGGCACGGTCGCGTCCAGAACGCGGACCACCAGCGCGGCCCGCTTCACCACCGCGCTCGATCGCTCAATCGCTTCCCGCTCGATGGGATCATCCGTCTCCCGCACGCCCGGCGTATCGATCAGCGTCACCACCAGTCCGTCCAGATTCGCCTGCTCCCCCACCCAGTCGCGCGTCGTCCCAGGAAGGTCGGCGGTGATCGAGTGGTCGCGGGCGAAAAGCTGGTTGGCAAGAGTGGATTTGCCGACGTTGGGAGCCCCCACGATCGCAACTGTCGGCGGGTTCAGCAGATGCGCGAGCGATCGGTCGGCCAGCGCCCTCTCCATCGCGACCCGGTCGTTTTCGCGAAGCATCGCTTCCCACGCCGCCGGCTGGGCCAGGAGGATCGCGATCGCTTCGCGGGTGAGGGCGCGGGGGAGGTCGCGGAGCATTTCGGCTTCGATGTCGGCCGGATCGTCCTCGGGTGCGTCGACGAATCCGAACTTGCGCGCCAATTCCAGCGTCCGGCTGACGATCCAGACCCCGCCGTGGAGGGAGAGGTCGAGCGTGTATTCATCAACAAGGACGGCCACAGGGTCGTCGAGTGTGGTTCCGTCGTCTCGCAATTCCGTATGCACGCACGCGCCTTGCCGAGGCGGTCGCGTGAGATGCGACCGGACGAAATCAGCCACGCGATTCCCCCGCAGCCGCACTACCGCGATCGCCGCGACGCCGGGCGGGGTGAGGATGGTGACGGTGCTGGGCATTGATCGCGTAGGGTGAGGTTCATTCCCACCGTTCCAGTTCATGCAAGAATTGGCAGGAAAGAACGCCACCCTACGTATGGATTACGATTCGTGCGTGATGTAGTGATTCGTGTACGCCAGCGCGATGCCGTACAGGATCAGGTCCGGCGAGATCGCGTGGACGAGTTCCCAGTCTTTGAACAGCACTTCGGCATCGCCGCCGGTGCAGATGAGGTCGGGCCAGACGCCGAGTTCGGTGGCGTAGTTTTCGACCAGTTCCTTCACCATTCCGCGGACGCCGTGATACACGCCGTGCAGCATGGCTTGTTC
>JBBQQZ010000131.1:0-9523 GCA_038215325.1 Tepidisphaerales bacterium
GGCGCAAACGAAAGCGGGGCCACCTATCCGGCGGACTCCCCGCAGCTTCGCGCTTCTCACGGCGCATTACCCGGTTCATCCGCCGGGTATCGGACCCCGCTTGCGCGGAGCCGAACCCGTCGAACGTCCCTGGGCATGAAAACCCGGCTTGGGGCCGGGGTGAGAACTCGAAGCTGCCAGGACGATTCGCTGATTCAGCGAACCATTAAACTGTCAGGCCGTAGCTTAACTGCGTTGTCACCCACTCTCAATGCTCACAACGTCGGGCCGAAGCAGTTGCGTCTGCCAACAATCTCAAATCCGTTCCGCGCGCAACTTTCCTCTTGACTTCAGTTTACGGAAGAGCGAGGAGTATCGCCCATACGAATGAGTTCTCGTGCCGCAGCCGCTTTTGGCTGCGGCACTGGCGTTCACTGGAGACTCCTATGGCATTCAAAATCCGTATCAATAGCGCGATTCCCATCGAACGTTTCGGCCCCGTGCCCGCCAACCCGGCGGCGCGGTTGCTGTCCGACGTTCGACAACCCCGTCACGAGCGGGTCGAGTTCAGCAAGAACCCGTTCTTCGAGGAACTGCTCGGCCAGATCGTCCGGGAAGAAGCGATCCTCCTTGCCGGCGCGCCGGGATCGAATAAAAGCACGCTGTCCCGACAGCTTGCGATCGACTTGGCTGCCAATGGGCGTCGCACGCTGTTCATCCTGACCGAAGAAAACCCTGAACGACTCAAGTCGGCCATTCTCAAGATGACCAGCGATTGGTCCGCCGACGACGTCAAGAAGGTGCTGTCGAACCTACACGTCGAGACGACGCTTCACGACGTGTTGATGCTGCCCGGCTTCCTAACGCAGGCCGTCGTCAGTCCCGATGGGCCGTATCACGGCGTTGACATGGTCGTCATCGATTCGATTCAGGGGCCGGGCCTGTCGGCGAACGATTTCGAACGATGGCAGGCGCTGTTTCAGGCAACGGCCCTGACGCGGGCGGCGCGGGTGATGACACTGCTGGTCTGTCACGTGACCAAGAGCGGTGAGATCGCCGGGCCGAAGGCATTGCAGCATGCCGTTGATGCGACGGTGCTGATTCGCAAGGCATACAACCGCCGACAGATCGCGGTGCTGAAGAACCGTTTCGGCCCCGAGACGGCGCGGCCGATGCAACTGGAACTGGAAACGACGACCGTCACGCTGCGGCCGTGTCCCCATGCAGAAACGCTCACCGCAGTTGCTCGCGGCTATCTGCCGGGCATTGGCATTACGGAAGTGCAGGGGGCGGTGACGCTGCCGCGACCGGGATCGCCGGCGCGCGTGGTCGCGCCGGGATTGCCGCGTAAGGAGATCGATCAGTACCTCTCCGGCATCTGCCAGATTGAGGGCTTTGAACTGGCCGACTTCGATCTGTCGATTCAGTGCCGTCTGCCCGGCGAGCGGCGGTATCGCGGCGTGCTGGGTCTGCCGCTCTGTCTGGCGCTGGCGGCGTCGTACATCCAGAAGCCCATCCCCGAGCGCAACATTTACCTCGGAGAAATCGACCTGTGCCGCAACGTGCGCGACGTGTCGCCGCCGATTCTGGACGACCTGCTGATGTCGCTGGAAATCTCCGAGTCGAATCAGAAGCTCTGCGTACTCGGACCGCCCGATGCGGTTTCGCGCCTCGCGGGCGTGCCGGGCATCGAAACGGTCGTCTGCCGCAAGCTCGAAGAAGCGTTCTTCCACACTTGGCCTGAGCTGCGCTAACGGAGGATGTCATGAATAAGGACGCACTGATTACCGAACTGGACGTGGACGGCCTCAATACTGAAATCCAGAGCAAGCACTTCGTTCGCACGGTGAGCGACTTCCTCGAAGGCGAGCCGCACCTGTCCTACGTCATGGGCGTGCGCCTGGGCATGCTGTCCGACGCGCTGACCGCCGCCGGCATTAGTGGTGTCGCGCGAGAGCAGATTATGGAATCGATGCACGTCACGCTCGGCATCAACATCTACCTGATGCGGAACGCGACCCGGCGGCTGCTCTCCGACCTCGTGCCCGATGGGGGATCGGATGGTGCGACATGAAAAGTGATGCACTCATTACGCTCGACGACATTGCGGAAGTCACCGACACGTGCCGAAAGCGCCCGTGGCTGGCACAACTCGAATCGCTGATGCAGCGTGAGCCGGCGCTGCGGATCGTCATCAGCCGTCACCGCTCCGCCATTCTTCAACTGCTCCAGGCGCACCGTCTGCCCGAGGACCAGTTGCACGTGATCGACCAGCATCTGCACGCGATGGCGGGCATCAGTCTCTCGCTGCTGGAGCGAGGGCATCGTCGGCTATGGAACGAATTGCTGCCCGACTTCACCAACAAGGAAACCAAAAATGACTGAACGTCTCCCCAACCCGTTCGAGACTGCGGTTCGCCAGCATGGCGTCATGCATGTCGCCCTGAAGGTGGACGACCTGATTGCCGCCGATCCATCCCTGGATCGTGCGGACGCCGAGCGATTATTGATGAGGCTTGGACCGATCCTGGCGCACACCATGATCCAAGTAGGGGTCGGTCTGGCACTGAAACTTCATGCGGAGGCCGGCCAATGAACCGCGTCATCACCGCTGAGGATCTCGCTTCCGCACGCGCCAAGCTGCGTGCGGAAACGGTTGGAATGACCATGGACGCACTGTCGGAGAGTGAGCCTGAGTTGTTCGGGTTCATCATGGCCAGCATCAACTGCGTGGCCGGGCGATTGGCGTTGTTCGACACGCCCAACTCGGCGGTGCGCGAGACGGCAGACGAGATGCTCGAACTGGTCCTGACGTGTCTGCTGGCCGATCGCGGCTACCGCGATCCATTCGAGTGAAGGAGTTCCACATGCCCGTTCGGAAGTGCAAAAGTGCGAAAGGCGTGAAGCCCGCGTCGCGTCGGCTGATGCCGAACGTGACGCAGAAGCCCACGCCGTTCGCTGCCGTCGTTCATCGTCGGCAGACGCCCGAAGAAGAGCGTCGATTCAACGCGGCATTCGATCACTTCCTGGCCGAACTGGTTCGCCAGCACCTCGAACCGCACGGAACGTCATGAAGGATACATCTATCTATAGCGGACGACGCTACGTCTGCCTCGTTCGTTGCTCAACGGCTGAACAGGCCGATACCAGCATCCCCGATCAACTCAAACTGCTGCGGGCCTTCGGCGATCAGCACGGCATGGTCTTCGTCGATCAGGTCGTACTCGAAGGCGTCACAGGATCGGTGCCTGGTGCCCGCACCGACATTGCCGACATCATCGAACGCAAAGGCGACTGCGATGACTTTGACGTTCTGCTCGTGCAGGATGTCAGCCGACTGACCCGCGCCGGTGCCGAGCACGGGATGAAGCTCAAGTACGATCTCTCGGCGGCGGGAATCGACGTGATCTTCGCCGCCGAGGGCATCCCTGACGGGGATCACGGCGAGATCGTTGAAACGGTCGGCTTCTACGCCGCCCGACAGTACGTGAAGAGTCTGTCGTTCGCCACCACGCGGGGCATGATGAGCAGCCTTGAACGGGGCCGAACCGTCCACTGCCTGAGGCCGCCATACGGGGTCGATCGACTGTACGTCTCATTCGATGGCAAGCCACTCCACATCATCCGCAATCTGCCCGACGGCACACAGGTCCAGCTTCATCCCGAAACCCATGACGTGATCCAGTCATTTGGCGTCAACGCCAAGGGAAAGCCGCAGCACTATCGCATGCAGCCCAACGAGCGGGTCATGCTGGTGCCGGGCGATCCTGATCGCGTCGCCACCATCCGACACATCTATAGAAGGTATCTCAGTGATGGATGGAAAGGTTTCCGCATCGCCCGCGGACTGGACGAAATGGGAATCCGCAGCGAATCGGGCAAGCCGTGGTGCGTGACGACCATCAACTACATCCTCGCCAACCCTGTGTACACTGGACGCGGGATTGCCAACCGATTCACATCGGCGGTCTATCATAAGCGGTCGAAGAATGCCCCGACGAAGGTGCAATCGAGCCGTCAGGCACTGGCCCGGCGGAAAAAACCGCCGCAGCATGTGCGCCCGCAATCCGAGTGGTTGGAGATGGATCATCCACTATTGAAGGACTATCTCGGCGATCTTCGTAACCGAGCGGTCGCGGCCCACGACCAGAAACTGGCGCGCCAGAGCAACGGCCACGTCGTGAAGACGGCCAGCAAGGACCGTCACGTGGACAGTCCGTACATTCTTAAGGGCGTTCTGAAATCGAAACAGGGCGGGCACGCGATGTCAGGCCGCACGACGGGCACGCCGCCAACGCGGTACTACGCCGTGCATCGCGGCTTCACCGCACCGAAGCACGACAAGCTGCTGCGGCGGCAGATCAATGCTGAAGAGTTGGAGAAAGCCGTGCTCGGCGTCGTCCGCGACATGCTGCTGTCGGCGGATGATCTGCGAGAACGACTGATGAAGGAGATCGAACGGCAACGCAAATCAGCCACCATCGACGTAACAGATCGTACGAAGCTCGAAGCCGAGAAGCAGAAACTCACGAACCAGATCGAACTGACGATCGACTCGCTGGGTGTGGTGGGTAAAGAAGCCGCGAAAAGGAAGCTGCATGAACTGGAGACGAAGCTGACGGCGGTAACGGAGAAGTTAAATGCCGCCAAGGCCACGACCCCGACCGTGAACAAGCCCGCCAGCGTCATCGCAGACGAGATCATCACGAAGCTGAAATCGATGGGACAGCGGCTCGGAGAGATTTCCCCGAAATCTCTCCGCGAAATTTTTTTGGCGATGATCGCTCGGCTTGAAGTCGATCTGACCGACAAATCGGTCCAAATCGAACTCGCCTTGCCATCGTGGGCCAGTCTCAACGGTCTGTGCCTGGACGACAAATCTGCTCGCAAATCTGTCAACGAGGCACCGATGTCCATCCGTCTGGAATGGGCCGTATGTACCTACATGCGTTCGGAGCGAAAACCGTGCTATACGTGTCGGCGGCGTGCGGCGTGATGTGCGGGGATCGCTGTCTTGAGTTCCCGGGCGATCACGAGCAAAGGGTGGGGATCGGCAATGCCGATAGCGGCTCGTGGACCGCGAATTGTTGCGGGAAATCAATCGCTTAATTTAGAGACTCGTCCTTGAAAGGCTGGCCGTTCATCAACCGCCTCGCCCCTCCGACCGCATCAGTCGATCCAACTGAAGTACGACCTGCCTCAAACCCTGCCACAAAGGCGGAAATCTGATCGACCAATCGATTGGATTCGCGGACACCCACGCCAACAAGCTCATTGACGAGAGCCGTATCGATCACATCACTCGGCTTCACCTGACAGCCGCTCATCCATTTAACGTGTCCCGTATCGCTAAAACGCAAGCTGCCGCTGACGTTCGTTGACAGTGCGAGAATGGGTTTGATGAAATTGGCTACCTCATGAATCAGTGTCGGCGGGCAGACATCATAGAAATAGAGGGTGATTCGCGCCTGCGAAGTCTCCGTCACAAACCAGCAGTGAACATCCATTTCACGCTCGCCGACTCGTGCCGGAAACTGGACGGTTCCGTCGTCGTGGACTTCAGCACTGCCTTTTGCTGCATTGACGTAGATCACCACAACATCCACAAACTGCCTGCCCCGGTTGTCATCATGGACTCCGTTGACCTTCTTACTCTTCTTACTCTTACGCATAACAAACTCCGTGCCCCATCGGGGCGAAGAACGATTGCACGGCTCACGCATGATTCACTCCGCCGCACGATGCGACGGACGGGCGTTTACCTGTGCTGATCCGTCAGTCGTGAACAATCACGGCCGACTTCGCACAATCCTACTGACAAAAAGACACCAAATCGGATGTTCTGGATTTTCTGCCCAGATGCACAGAACGCGGACCAAAGCGACGTAAGTGCACTGCAATTCATCACTTGAAAAAAATCCGGAAAGGCCGATTTGGTGTCTTTTTCTGCTGACAATACGAAGGTGTGCATCACCGCGATGCAACCTCGCCCGAACATCTCCGACCCGCCTGGATCACGGCGGAGTTGATGGCGGAGACACGCGCCGTCTTTCAGGCGCTTTATCCAAAAGAAGACTTGACGGACGACGAGATCGTTGGCCTCCTGCAGAACGTCGGCGGTGTTTTTGAAGTTCTGTACCCCGACATGGAGAAGCAGCATGGCTACGAAGAACAAACTGAGTATCAAAACGAAGACGCCGGGCGAGCCAAGCGGAAAAAGGTACGTCGCGCTGGCTCGCGTCAGCAGTCGTGAGCAGGAGAAGGAAGGCTTCTCGCTCGACGTTCAGGTGGACGCGCTTAACGACTATGCCGCGAAGGAAGGCGGGCGGATCGTCAAGCTCTGGCGTCTTGCCGAGACGGCGACCAAGGCCGAGCAGCGTACGAGCTTCAAGGAACTGCTGGCCTACGCGAAGCAAAACGCCGCCAAACTCGACGGACTGCTTGTCTACAAAGTCGATCGCGCCGCTCGCAACATGAGCGACTACGGCAAACTCGAAGAGCTTGAGTCCGTCTACGGTTTGCCGCTCATCGCCACCAGCCAACCGATGCAGGACAATCCGGCGGGCCGCATGGCGCGGCGCATGTTGGCGTCAATGGCGGCGTTCTTCACCGATCAGCTTTCACTGGACGTACGCGAAGGCTTGGGCCGGCGCGTGCGTGAAGGATGGTTCCCTACCGTCCCGCCGTACGGTTATGTCAGCGTGCGGGAGAATGGCCGCAGCACGGTGCGGATCGAACCGGCGGAGGCCGAGAACGTCAAACGCATCTTCCACCTCTACGCCTTTGAGAACTGTACGCTCGACATGGCTGTCGAAAAGCTCAAGGCCGAAGGTCGCATCTTCACGCCCAAACAGCCGATCTGGCAGCGGAGCAAAGTGCATCGCGTGCTGCGTGACCGGGCATACATTGGAGACATCCGCTATCACGACGGCTGGCAACCGGGCAAGCACGAACCGCTCGTCGATCTCAACACGTTCGCCCGCGTCCAGAAGCTGCTCGGCGACAAAATCTACAAGGCGCATGAACTGACCTACGGCAGCGAACTAATGACTTGTGACCACTGCGGCCGGCCCATCACGGGAGAGATTGTCGTCAAGAAGAAGACGGGCAAGAGCTACATCTACTACCGCTGTGCGCGGTATACGGCCAAGGACCACCCGCGCGATCGGCTGCGTGAGGAAGAGATCGATAGGCAGATGATCGCGCTGTTTGACCGCATTCGTCAGCCCGAAGTCGTGCAGAAGTGGTTCAGGACGGCGTTGCTCGCATGGTCCGGGCATCATCACGAGCAATCGCGTGCTCGTGCCCGCGACGTGCAGAAGCAGATGGATGAAGTCCGCAAGCAGCAGGAGCGCCTGCTCAACCTGCATCTGTCAGCCGCCATCGACGACCAAGCGTACAACGCCAAGAGCGTCGAGTTGCGCGATCGCATCGCGTCATTGACGCTTGAACTGGAAGCCGCCGATCGCAAGAAGGACGAGCGGGCCGATCTCGCCGTGAAAGTGTTTGAACTTTCGCAAAACCTGAATAGGAAATGGGTTACGGCGGACTACTCGGAAAAGCGACGCTTGATGGAAATGATCTGTTTGAACATCGTTTTGAAGGGCAAAACGCTGTGTATTTCAACGAGAAAACCCTTCAACTGTCTGGTTGAAGGGCTTTCTGTCTCTGACAGCGGAGAGGGGGGGATTCGAACCCCCGAAACGGTTTCCCGTTTACAGCATTTCCAGTGCTGCTGATTCAACCACTCTCACACCTCTCCAAAGGGTGAACCGGGATTGTATCGACTCGGAGGCATTCTCTCAACGAGCCCCAGCCACTTCGCCTCGCGAAATGAAAAAGATTGAGCCCGCCTTCGCCGCTGGGGGAGGTCTGGATGTTGGGGGGCTGCTGGCCGTTGGTGGGAAGTGCCAGTTCGACGTCGTTGACCACGATCGCGGGGTAGAGCCCCGCTTAAACGTCGTCTCGGGTGCGTAGACCGGCGAATTGTGCTGGCAGACCATGGCCTGTATCGAGTCCTTGAAGTGGAACATGGATCCGGCGGATGGCAGGAAGACGGTGTTATCGAGCAGGAAACGCGGGAGTTGTGTTTGCGTCTTGGCCTGCACCATGATGCCCATCGACTCGCTGGAAAAGCTGCGGCTGCTTCGGAGGGAGAGGTCGGTGACGCCCACGGCGGGGTCAGTTTTGGTGAAGAGGCGTTCGACGGCTTCGGCGGCAGTGTAGCCGGTGAAGCCGTCTTGGGGGGCGGGGCCGGTGGCACCGATCAGGGTGATCAAGACGCTGACGCCCAGGCCGATGCCGGCGATTGTCCAGACGAGCCCGCCGTGCCGACGCCGTAGCCAGGCACCGCTGAAGAGCATCAGCAAAGGCAGCATCGCGACCATGCTCGGGGCGGCGAAGCTAAGGGGGGTGAGGTCGACGCGGAGGGTCATCCGGATGACCAGTTGCAGCACGATCGCGACGAGCACCCCGCCGGCGATCCACTTGAGCACGCCGGTCCAGTGTCGGTGCAGGACCGTGAGCAGTCCGGTCATTGCGATGACTAGGACGGGGAAGTGGCTGAAGATGCCGTGCGTTCCGACGGTGAAGACAATGAGCCGGTTAAGCCCGCGTCCGATGGCGACCCAGAGGGACGCGTCGATGGGTTCGATGTCGTCACCGATGTAAGGCGCGACAACCGGCATTTGCGGCGCCAGGTGCGAGGCGTGCAGGCTCGGCGGGAGCAGGTCGCCGGTGATTGCGGTGGTGACCGAGATGTGCAGCACGACCGGCGCCGCAGCGCCGGCGATGACTAGCAGCAGCCCGGTCAGGCGCACGCGGGCGGGCTGTTTGAGGACCAGGACGACCATGGGAAGCAGCAGGAGCATCCACGCGGCGTTGGGTTCGATCGCGGCGGCGAGCGCGGCGCAGAACCCGCCGCCGGCGAGCCAGCCGACGGCGAGCATCGGTTTCTTCGCCGAAGCGACGTACCAGACGCTGGTGGCGGCGATCGTCACCAGCGCCGCCGCCAGCGCGTGGGGCATGAGGATGACGCAGTAGCTGAACCACCCGGTCGCCAGGACGCTCGCCATCGCGATCAACATCCGCCACCAGCGGGGCAGCTCGAACGATCTTGCCATGCGGTAGATCAGCCCCGACGCCAGCGCGGTGGGGAGGGTGATCGCGAAAAGGATGAGCAGGTATTCGAAGAGGACGGGGTTTTTGTCGACCGACACGCCTGCCCGTTCGATTACCCAGCCGACGCCCGAGAGCGTGATGGAGAAGACCGGGGCATCGGTGGCGAAGAACGCGGTTCCGTTGTGGAAGACGGCCTCGGCGTTGCGGACGCGGGTGGGGTCGAGCACGAGGGAGTGATGCCGCAGAACGGACCGGACGGCCTCGAGGGTCATGGATTCGGGGTCGGTGGTGCCGGTGGGGGAAAATAGAGGACGGATCAGCGGCGCCGCCAACAGCAGGACGAGCACGGGCCCGGCGATCGCCCAGGGGCGCACCACCGGCCCCTCGCGGCGGCGCGTTTTCCATCGTTCGAACCAACCCATTG
>JBBQQZ010000132.1:0-9505 GCA_038215325.1 Tepidisphaerales bacterium
AACCCGCACCCGAATCGCCCAACCCCGAAGGCCCGGCATTCCGCACGCTCAGCGACGGGCTTTTCACCGGCGCGCTCGTGCTCGAAGGCGCGCACATTCGCGCCGGCGCCAACGGCAACACGTTCTACGCGGTGGTGAACCGGACGCTCTACCAGTCCGTGCTGACGACGACCGGGCTTTGGGTTGCCGATGTCGCTATCACGCCATCGACGATCCATATCGAGCCGGACAAGGTCCGCGGCGTCTTCGAGCCGCTGCAACGAGACCTGCTCGAGTTCGCCGATTTCGATCGCACGCGCCAAGCCGCCGCCGAACTGGCGATGAAGCTGGCGGAGCATCGCAAGATCCTCGACCTGCGCCGCTTCGTTGTTTCGGCCCGTATCAAAACTGCTGCGACCGATCCGGTGACGTCGGTCACGGTCGACCTCAGCCGGCTCAACAAATCCGCGTTCGCTCCCCTCTACGACGACGGCCAGCACCACGACGGCGCTGCCGGAGATGGCGTGTACGCGAGTGCGTTCGATCTCGACTTCGGCGCCATCCGGCGCTACAACGACGACTGGCGATCCACCTACCCCGGCCCGATCGCGCTAACGGTCTCTGCGGTGAGCCAGGGCAAGGCGTTGTCGGGCGCGGTTGCGACTCTGTCGCTCTATCCACGTCGCGATTCGGTCCCGTTCGTTTCCGATGCCAAGCCGACGAAAGTCAGCGGTGCCGTCGTCGGGGATCTCACCCGCTCCGCCGGTTCGAAGCGTCAGTTTGTGCAGGTCGTGGGCATCAAATCGCCCGGGCCGTGGGCGGTCGCGATCAGCAACTGGCGAGACTCGGTGGCGATCAACCGTGAGCAGGTGCTCTCGTTCTACATTCGCTCGTCTCAACCGTTTGCCGACAGCGTCTGGCTGCAACTTCGCGACGGCCCGGCGTATCAGCGTCCCAACGTCACGCCAAAGATTGACCTCATGGCCGAGGGATTTGTCGCAAATAAGCTATCGCCCACCGAGCAACGCGTACTCATCCCCGTGAACAGGCTGCTCGAAGGTGCGGAAGAATTTCAGGCGTCGATCACTATCGGAATGATCCTCAGCGGCGACGCGAAGCAGTCGGCGGACATCATGCTCCGCGATATCAAGCTTATCCCCGTTTCGGCGGCCACAGAAAGCGAGATCGAGGCGCCATGAAGCGATCGACCGGAATCCTTGTTCTTGTGCTTGCATTCGCTGTCACGTCGGCTTCGGCGCAGACCGTTCGTGAGCGTCTCCACGCCGCACAGTCGGCTGCGGGTGCGAAGAATTTCCCCGAGGCGCTGGCGATCTACCAGGCGTTGATCGACGACGCCACCGTCTCCCGCGAAGACAAAGCTGCCTCGTGGGCGCGGGTCATTGAGATCCACCGCCAACAGAAAAAGTTTGACGACGCCGTCGCCGCCGGGCGACAGTTGCTCGAACTGCAAACGGACGATGCCCGCCGCAAGCTGGGGATGCTCCAGATCGCCGATCTGTACATGCAGGGCAGCAAGGCGGCCGACGCCGTTCAGGTGCTGAAGGACTTGGCGGGGAAGTACCCGGACGACGACGACATCTTCATCCAGACAAACCTTCTCGCCGGCACCTACCTCGTTCGCGACAAGAAGAACGCCGCCGCCGTCGAGTTCTACGACGCCGCCGCTAAGCGGATGGACGCCGACGACCCGCGCCGCATCGACGCGATCTGGAGCACCGCCAGCGCCCTGTGG
Source organism: Tepidisphaerales bacterium (assembly GCA_038215325.1). GTDB lineage: Bacteria > Planctomycetota > Phycisphaerae > Tepidisphaerales > Tepidisphaeraceae > BPJO01. Next base: position 1,733 of record JBBQQZ010000132.1, read on the forward strand.
GATTCGGAGCAGATCGACAAATCCATCGAGGTGACAAAGCAGCTTCTGGACCCGAAGTTTCGCACGCATCCCCGGCTCTCCACATGGCAGGCGAACGACCGCGTCATCGGCGGGCTCGTCAAGCTCAAGCAACAGCCCGAGGCCGTCGCGCTCCTGAAAGAGTGGGAGCAGACCGACCCGGACATCGACCTGCGCGCCCGCTGGTGTCTCGGTGCCGCCCGCAACGCGGTTTGGTCCGGGGACGCCGAAGGCGGGCTTGAATCGTACAAGCGTCTGCTGCTCAACCACGCCGCGGTCGGGTCGTCGGAAGGGTGGTTCGAAGCGCAAAGCGCGATCGTCGACGGCCTGGTTCGCAAGAACGATTTGCCTGCCGCGCTCAAGGCGGCGCATATTCTCTTCGACGCGGCGCTGGACCAGGGCGCGGTCACGAGCGCGGTCCAGAAGATGGCGGACCTGCTCAACAAGATCGATGGCAACAACAAGCGGGCCAAGGCGCTGGTGAACTATCAGCTCTTCGGACCCGCCGGTCGTGACGGAAAGCCGGGGACGCCTGACGATGAAACGAACATCCTCCCGGAGATCGGCTATCCCGACGATCCTGAGCGCTTCGCTGCGTTCGCCAAGGCGTTTGCAAACGTCGGCGACGACGCATCGGCGACCTTCCATCGCGGGCAACTTTGCCTCTACGTCGGTCAACCCGCGGCGGCGGTCGGGTTTTACCTGGAGGCGATCCGCAGGTCGGACCTCGAGCAGTGGCCGACCTTCGTCAGCGCCGCCGTCATGAGCGGATGGCGTCCGTTGAACGGCCATGGGCTCGGCATCGATGCGGCGGCGACGTACTTCCTGACGGGTGACGAGAACGCCAACCCATTCAAGGACATGAAGATTGCGCCGTCGCCTTGGACGCTGCCTGCGCCGTCGACAGAGGAGGTGGATCAGTTGGAATCGACGCGTGTGTCGTTGTGGAACATCGCGGAGGACCCCGGCTTCCCGCCGCAACTTCGTCGGGCCGCGTTGCGAGGGATATTGCGCATCGCGGAAGTGACGCCCACCGACGACATGGAACGCCTGCTTGTGCTCACGCGCGAACCCGATGGGCAGCTGCGCGAGGCCGCGATATGGCTCGTCCTTAAGGCCGCGCGCGGGGACGCACTTTCGATCGCGCCGGTTCGCGCCTTCCTCGCCACCGATCGACTCCCCGCCAACGCGCTCAAGAAGGCCGATGCCGACGTGAATCGCATCGCCAAGATGATCGAAAAACTTACCGCGAAGAACGCCGGCGTGCCGAAGCTACAGCCCGTCAAATGATCAGTCTTCCGGCTTCTCCCCCGCGTCGGCCATCTTCACGATGCGCGGATCGAACCTTGCAACGATGTCGACCAGGTCGCGCTGCTGGGCCATGACGGCGTGGATGTCTTTGTACGCGCCGGGGGCTTCATCGATCCCGGCGCTCAACAGCGTCACGCCGAGGTCGGCGAACTGCTTCTTGTAATGCCCCCAGCGGAACTGGTTCCGCGCCGCAGTGCGGCTCATGGCGCGCCCCGCGCCGTGGGAGGCGCTCAGCAGGCTGGCTTCGTTACCTCTGCCGCGCACGACGAACCCCGGTGCCGCCATCGACCCGGGGATGACGCCCAGCACCCCCGTGCCCGCCGGCGTCGCGCCCTTGCGATGCACGACCAACTCGCGGCCGTCGTGGATTTCTTTCCATGCGTAGTTGTGATGATTCTCGACACCCGCCAGAACCTCCGCCCCGATCGCTCGTGTTACACGCTGGTGGATCAGCGCATGATTCGCCGACGCGTAGTGGCCCATCAGCGTCATCGCCGCCCAGTACTCCTGCCCCTCGGCGGTGTCGAGATCGAGCCACGCGAGGTATTTCAGTTCCTTCGGCAACTCCGGATGAAGCGACATCGCCAGCTTGGAATAGTGATCCGCGATCGTCGCGCCCGATCCGCGAGAACCCGAATGACTGAGCAGCGCGAGATACTGCCCCGGATCGAGGCCGAGATCGGCATTCTCCAGCGTCAGGATCCCGAACTCCACGAAGTGATTCCCGCTGCCGCTCGTGCCGAGTTGCCTGCGGGCTTTATCGAACAGTCGCTTTGTCAGGCCGGTGACGCTCCAGTTTTCCTCCAGCACCGCATGATCGAGCGGCTTTCGGTGTTCGCCGCCGGTGCCGAAGACGGTTTCGCGTTGCAGCACTTTCGAAAGCTGATCGTGGAGCGACTTCAGCCGTGTCGCGGGGATGTCGAAGACGCTCAGCTTCATTCGGCACGCGATATCAACGCCGACCGCGTAGGGGATGACGCAATTCTCCGTCGCCAGCACGCCGCCGATGGGCAGGCCGTAGCCGAGGTGGGCGTCGGGCATCAGCGCGCCGCGCACCGCGACTGGCAATCGCACGGCGTTCTTCATCTGGTCCATCGCGCCAGCTTCGATCCCCTCGCCCCAGACCTTGTACGGCGCGGGCTGGGCGCGCGTGGCGGGGGCGTGCAGGCGGTGGGCGTGTGCGGGATTGTCGGTCAGATCCAGATACAGCACGCCGCCATGCTTGATGTCGGCGTGCGCGATATCGAGCGACTTCAGCGGTGCGTTGTTGAGCGACGCGGTGTGGATGTAACGCAGTTCGCCCGGCGCGTTGTTGCGCGTGACGATGCGGAACGTGCCGCCGGGGAAATACTTCGGATCGAGGTGGATCGTGACCTTATTGAAGAGCGGCGCGGTGACCATGTACTTCACGGGGTTGCTGGCGGCGCCGTCGATCGAGAACAGCCCGATCGCGGCCAGCACGTTCCACGCGCCCATGAGGCCCTCGTCTTCATCGCCGGCGAAGTTGTCGGTGGGGGCGTTGCCGGATTTGAGGTTGTCGAAAATTTGCCCGAGCCAGAACTGCGTGCGCCGGTGATCGCCGGCCGCCTGAAAGACGTGGCAGCAGGCGAGGGCGGGTTCGTTGCCGAAGTCGTAGGGGATCTCCGCGTGCTTTTCGTGCTCGACGAAATAGCCTTTATCGCGGCAGATTTTGAAACCTGCTTCGAGACGATCGAGCATCGCCTCGCGCGATCCGAAGCATTCGATCATGCCGTCGAGGTCGTGCGTGCAGAAGAAGGTGTTGGTCCAGGCGTTGGCCTCGGTCCAGCCTTTTCGGTTCTCGGGCGCGTATGGTTCGAACCACGACCCGTCCCGATTGCGCGGCCGCACGAAGCCGAGCGATTTGTCGAACAGGTTGCGCCAGTTCTTCGACCGGACCGTGAAAAGATCGGCGTCTTCGGCGTTATTCAGCGTGCGGGCGATCTGCGCCAGGGCGTTGTCGTTGAACGAATGCTCGATCGTCTGTCCGCCGCCGTTGTGGTGGTATCCGGCGTTGGGGAGGTCTTCGGGGATGTAGCCGAGGGCGATGTAGTCTTCGATCCCGCCACCTTTGGCGGTGTGGTGTTCGTAGCCGCACTTGCTCATAAGCCCGCCGGGGAAGTGGTTTTTGCGGAGGGCGCGGTAGACGGCGTGGAGGTCGTCGGGTTTGTAGATGCCGGTGTGGATACCGGTGGCGAAGAGGGGGGTCGTCTGGGCGCTGGTCATCACGAACGTGTAGTTGCCGCCCGCCGGTCCGCGCGGGATGAGGCCGCCGTTTTCGTGCATGTCGAAGAAGCAGTGGCAGAAATCGTGGACCAGGTGCGGATACGCGATCGCCCAGAGCGGGGTGATCGTCCACTGAGCGCCCCAGAAGGCGTCGGAGTTGTGGTGGCGATACTGCGGTTCGCCGGCGTCGTCGAGCGGGATCTGGCGGATGGTGGGTTCGGCGTTGGTGTTGTCGATGTAAGTGCCGGCGGCATCGTTCATCGTGCGCCGGCCGCAGAGGGAGAAGTAGAGGGAGGTGTAGAACCGCGCCCGCTGCTCGTCCGTGCCGCCTTCGACTTCGATGCGGGAGAGCCACTGGTTCCATTCGTCGTGCGCTTCGGCGCGGATCTGGTCGAACGACTTGCCGTCGGTCTCTCGCTTCAGATTATCCCACGCGGCGGCGATGGAGGTGTAGCTGATCGCGACTTTTATCGTGACGACGGGCGACGAAAGTTTAAGCCGTGTGCGGATGTTGCTGGAGTCGAACGGCGCGATCGCGACATCCTGATCCAGTTCGATCGCGAAGTAGATCGTCAGCCGTTTGGGTTTGCGGACCGTCGGTTCGTTGATCACCCACCCTTCGAGCGTGCGCGGGCCGGTTTGCGTGAGCGCGGCGCCGCCCATTTTGCACGGGCCGAGGGTCGAGGCGAGGTCGAGAATGATTGACGCGTCGGCGCCTTCCGGGAACGTGTATCGGTGCAGTCCCGTGCGGAGCGTGGCGGTGAGTTCGACGTTGATGTTGTAGCGATCGAGCGTGAGGCGGTGGTCGCCGGGTTTGCAGTGTTCGGTGTCGTGGGAGAAGGGGGATAGCCAGCCATCTGGCCCTGCGGACAGATCGACATCGCCGGTGACGGGCATCATGAGGATGCCGCTGATCTGCCACGAGTGGATGTGGCTGAACCCGCGGATCGATTTCTCGGAGTAGCGATACCCGCCGCCCCAGTCGCCTTCGGTGAGGTTGTCCGGCGACAAGTTCACCATCCCGAACGGCCGGCATGCCGACGAAAAACTGATCCATCGGCCGATGTTCGTGCCGAGACGGGGTTCAACGAGCGCGGCGTAGTCGTGCATGGCGGACGAAGTGTAACGGGGAAACGGGCTTGGCCACAGCGACAAAGCGTTTGCGGTGGGATGCGGCGCCGTAGGGTTCGCCGTGCGAGCCATCGCACGCGGTTCGCACGGCGAACCCCACCAGCACTGTCCAATTCCCACGTCATTACGCCGCCCGAGCGACCTTTGGGTTGACGATCGTTTCGGCAACGCGCAGTCCGGATTCGAGGGCACCTTCCATATATCCGACAAACGCCGCGCTACAGTGTTCGCCAGCGAAATGGACATGGCCGAGCCCGTTGCGCAGGATCGGCATGATGGTCGTCATCGAGCCGGGCGCGGGGAAGCTGTAGCAGGCGCCGAAGAACGGTTCCTGGCTCCAGTCGATGACGCGGATTTCTTTCACCGCACCTGCGAACCCGCGGAGCATTTCGCTCATCTCGTCTGTAAAGATGAGGTACTTAATCGCGCCCGACGGCTGCAGCGTGGGTGCCGGTGGCAGCGGGGAGGCAGAGGGCGTTCAGCGACGCGCCACGCGCGCCAACCTGACCGTCCGTGCCGTCCCACATCTGGCTCACCAGACCATCGCTCAGCCCTTCGGGCGCGCAATGCTCCTGTTTCCAAAAATCTTTCTCGACGCTAGCCATCATCTTCAGGGTCTTGCCCATCTGCACCTCCAGGTCCTTCGGAAGGGGCGGATCAAACGTGATCTTGTCGTACGCCGACGCCGGCGTCGCCAGCACCACCTCGTCGGCGGTGTAGTGCGAGCCGTCGGTGCATTCGACGACCGAGTAGCCGTCAAATCGGCGCACCGATTTCACCGGCGAATTGAACCGCACGCGGTCCTCGCCGATCTCACGCAAGAGCGCCTGGGCCAGCCGTTCGTTGCCGCCCTGGGCGCGGTAGTATTCGCTGTCGGTCCAGAAGGCGTCCATGCCGCCTCCCTTGATCATCGCCAGGTTCGCCAAAAGCGACTGGCGATCGCAGGTCACCCCGTTGTCGCCCGCCATCCCGACCGCCGCCACGGTCCGTACGTCTTCGTCGACGTCGGTCTGGGCGTCCAGCCAATCCTGGAGCGTCAGATGATCCAGCTCTTCAGCGCAGGGAGACTTCCACGGTTCGTCCGCATCGACGCCCATCGCCAGCGGGTTCAGGCGACGCAACAGCGCATCGCTTTCGACCCACAGGCGCGCGGCCTCTTTGCGGTCGACCGGCTTGCCGCGAAGCAGGATCGGCTTGTCCTGCCCGGCGTAGTCGTCGGCCTTGATGAGGGGGATGTCGAACCGCTTCGCGTACGACTTCCACAGCGGGTGGTTGTTGCCCACGAACTCGGCGCCCATCTCCAGGATCGCGCCGGGAACGAAGTCCCGGATCGCCCGGACCCGGCCGCCGACGCGGTTGGTCGCTTCGAGGATGGTGACCTGACACCCGCGCCGCACCAGCCGCTCAGCACACGCCAAGCCCGCCAGTCCAGCGCCGATGACGATCACTCGCCTCGAAGCAGGGGGTGGAACTGAATTTTTGTCCGGCGCACGCACGCGTAAACCGCGCAGCAAGCCGCCGATCGCATAACGCATAAAATATCCTTCTGGAGCCAAACAGAAGGCGACGGCTGAAGTCGTCACCACTTACTCAACAGATAGTACGCCGGGAGTGTTAAGATCGGGTTTGGGAAAAGAAGGACGAATGTAACCGTATATTAAATAAGCAGATATGGACGCCAAGACGCCAAGATTGCCAAGCAGAAGTAGAAGAAAAAGGGGCCTGCCCGCGATTTAATGCGAGCAGGCCCTTTCGGGGTTGAAGCTGAATTCTTGGCATCCTTGGCGGATTGGCGTTGATCCAATCCGCTGGGGCGTCCAAGTCATGCATCAGTCGTCATTCGTCGGCCCGATGGCGATAAGCCAGAGCTTCATGAAGTTGACGATCTGCGGCTTGGTCAGCTTGTTGGCGGAGAGGTTGTAGGTGATTTTGCTGGCGGTGACGGTTTCGCCGTCGACGAGGGTGTCGACGTATTCGATCTTGCCGGTCAGCGTGGGGATGGTCGTATCAACCGAGAAGAACGCGTCTTCCGCCGCCTGGCCTTCGAACGCCGCCGCTTCGGTCTGGGCGGGTTTGAACTTCTCTTCGTTGAAGCGAAGGTTGAAGTCGTAGTACCCCTTGCCGTTGGTGTCGTAGTTGGCGTCGGGAACCCACTTGATCGAGCCGGTGACCTTGTCGGTGTATTCCTTGCCGTCGAGGTTGTAGCTGAAGACGATCCCGTCGGTCAGGTAGTTGTAGGTTTCGTAGTCGTAATCGAGCGACCCGTTGACGATCGTGCGCGGGTAGACGGTGGCGGGGCCTTTGGCGAGTTCGATACCCTGGAACTTCATCGGGTCGGCGCGCTTGACGGTGATCTTCACTTCCTTGCCGTTGACGACGCGGCTGTAGAGACGCGATCCGAGGCCTTCCTTCTTCTCGGCCTTGCCGACGAGCTTGCCGGCGAACGGATCGGTGAACGCCTCAGCCTGCCCAATCGCGTCGATGGCGATGCGCAGGGCGCTGTTGTTGGCCTTACCGCCAGAGAGGTCATAGATCCCCGTCGCCGGATCTGCCGGGACTTCGCCGACCCATTTGCCGACGGTCTTTTTCTGCGCCAGGTTCTTCGGGTTCACGACCGCGATGTTGACGTTGTAATACAACTGCCCCGGCTGCACCGTGCGTCCGAGCACGCTGCTGAAGAGCTTGGGCTGGCGTTCGACCGTGCCCGAAAACTCAACCGTCTTGGCGACGCTGAGCGCCAGGGTGTACTTGTCCTTGATCCCCTTGGCGGGCGATCCCTTCTTCAGGTCGCCGGAGGTATCCGGATTGGTGCGGGTGGCAAAATCGATCTGCATGGTCCCGACGACCACGCCCTCTTCCGTCACTTCCGCCGGCGGCGTCTGTGCGAAGGTGTTCGAAGCAAAACCGAGCATGCCCGCCAGCGCGAACGCCGAAACGAGCGAAAGGAGCTTGTGATTCATGGTAGGGTTCCTCTCTCAATCGGCCCAAGCCTCCCCCCGGTGCGAGCCACATGGCCCTCGACATTCCGGAAAGCGACCGTCCGAACGCAATACGATGCCCGGAGGGGGG
>JBBQQZ010000133.1:0-9354 GCA_038215325.1 Tepidisphaerales bacterium
CGAGTCCTTTGCGACGAAGATTCCACGGGTCCGTCTCGTTCAGCAGCTTTTGGAATGCGGAGAACTCCCCGGGGAGCAATCCCATTTCAATCAATTTGAGTCGCAGTTGCCGTTTTCTTGCGGAGCGATGATCGAGCGTGACACGAGACTGGCGGGCCATCCGGCGTTTAAGGTTCTTGGGATCGCCCCGTTTGTCGTCGGATTCCTCCACGCCGGCAGGGAAAACAGATGTCGCTGTTGACAATACTCCGCCGGCCATATCGAACCATGAACTGCCGACGGAGTTGCTTCCAATATCCAAACCCAGAATATTCGCCACCTGGCCTCCCAATTGAATTGACAACGGTATCATACGAACTAAGCTCTTTGGCGTCTAACCAACCCCGGCCTGCCGTTTTCAGCAACAAGATTGAATTCGCAGGCACCGCCTTCGGGCGACCGCCGCAGCTCGGATAACCTCCGGCCTGCGGCTTTTCGTAACAAGAAGAAAGATTCGCAGGCCATGCTCTACGGAGCACCCAGGTGCAACGCTCACGCGGGGCACCTTTTTTGTTGGCGCACGGTATGGGCGATGGGAACCATCTTGTAACTTATGTGCACGATTCGGCATCGAAAGTCGGTAAACTCCCATATCGATGCCCGACCACGAACACACGCTGCAATGCATGGAAGTCTGGGGAGGGAACCAGGCGGTGGATAGTTCCGTCCACCTGGCGGGGCTGGATGCGTGGGTTTATTCCAAGCCGTATCAGGAAGAGGACGGCGGCGGGGACGTGTACTACGTTTCGAGCTGCGCCACCGGGCGGATTACGCGGCTGTTGGTCGCAGATGTGGCGGGGCACGGAAACGCGGTTGCGGAGCTGGCGGTGGCGCTGCGGAAATTGATGCGCCAGCATGTGAACCACCTGGACCAGGTCAAATTCGTCCAGCGGATGAATGAAGCGCTGGTGGAGCAATCGAAGGTCGGTTCGTTCGCGACGGCGGTCGTGACGACGTTCTTCGCGCCGACGCGCAGTCTCAGCCTCTGCAACGCCGGCCACCCGCCGCCGCTGATCTACCGGGCGAACGAACGGGCGTGGTCGTACGTCGAGCACACCGCAAGCCCCTCAGTTGATCTGGCGGACGTGCCGCTGGGGATCGTCGGGCTGGCGGATTACCAGCAGTTCGACGTCACGCTCGAACCGGACGATCTGGTCGTCTGCTACACCGATTCCCTCCCCGAAGCCCGCCTTGGCGATGGTGAACTTCTCGGGATGGAGGGACTGCTGTCCGTGGCGAACCAGGTAACGGTGGACGCCCCGACAACGCTGATCCCGCGTCTGGTCGGCGCGATCGAGACCCATTGCGGCCGGCCGATCGCGGGGGACGACGTCACGCTTTTACTGTTCAAGCCGAACATGACGACGGCGCGTGTGGGGATCAAGGATCGACTCCTCTCGCCATGGCGCGTGACAAAGGGAGCGATCGCGTCGCTGGCTCGCAGGGAATGGAAGCTCCCGCTGCCGGATCTGAACGTGGCGAACCTGCTGGGAACGATGTTTCCGGCACTGGAAAAACGAAGAAAAAATTGGCAGAAGCGATCGTCTTGAACCGGCTTGCACCGCAATTGTCCGCAAACGCGTAACCGGATACGTAATCTGCGTCCCCCGCCTTACCCGTGACGTACCCCCGATCGTTGACTTAAGAATCCGGCGTTTTGTCGCGTCTGGAGTCGGGTGTTTGCGAGCGTCGCATCGCATCGCTAGCATCGCGGGTTGAACGATGCCGACGCCCTCCTTCGCATTTTCCGCAAAAGCCCAGCGAACGGGCGAAGCGCCGATCAGCTATCTGATCGCGGTCGCCAAGGCCAATCCCGGGCTTATCAGTTTCGCCGCCGGGCTGGTCGATCCGATGACCTTGCCCGGCGAAGAAACGCTCGCGATCACGCAGAAGCTTCTTTCCGATCCCGCCCGCGCCCGCGACGTGCTGCAATACGGCACGACCGTCGGCTACGCCCCCTTGCGCGAAGCGATCGTCCGCCATCTCGAACAACTCGAAGCAAAGCCCGCTGCCACGATGTCGATCGACGCGGACAACATCATTCTCACCAGCGGCTCGCAGCAGGCGCTCTACATCCTCGCCGACGTGCTGCTGGATCCCGGCGATGTTGTCATCGTTGAAGCGCCGTCTTATTTCGTCTACGCCGGCGCGTTGGCGACATTCGGCGCCCGCATCATGGCCGTGCCGATGGATCGGGATGGGATGGTCGTTGAAGAGCTGGACAAGCTGCTTCACCGGCTCGAATCGCATGGCCAGCTTGGTCGCGTCAAGGCGATCTACTGCCAAAGCTATTTCCAGAACCCCACCGGCCTCACGCTATCCCTCGAGCGCCGGCCGCGGCTCGTCGAGATCGTGCGCAAGTACAGCAAGCGTCACCGCATCCTGCTCATCGAAGACGCCGCGTATCGCGAACTGCGCTACGAAGGCGACGACCTGCCCAGCCTCAAAAGCTTTGATCTGGACAACACGCTCGTCGCATCGTGCTACACCTTCGACAAACCCTTCGCCGCCGGGCTGAAGACGGGGTTTGTCGTTCTGCCGAGCGATGTGGGAAAAAAGGTGCTCGAACAGAAGGGCAACCACGACTTCGGCTCTTCTCATTTTTGCCAGCAGATCTGCTACGAAGCCCTCGAAAGCGGCGCGTACGCGACGCACCTCGATGCCGTTCGTGACGGCTACCGCAGAAAACGCGACCTCATGCTCGCGTCGATGAAAACCAACCTTCCCGAACACAGCCAGGTCCAATGGACGCACGCCAGAGGCGGGCTGTACGTCTGGCTGTCGCTCCCGCTTTCGATCAACACCTCGCGTCTCGGCGGGATGTTCGACGACTGCCTTAAGGCCGGCGTGATATACGTCCCCGGCGAGTACTGCTTCCATCCCGACGAGCAGAACCACGTCCCCCAGAACCACATGCGCCTCTGCTACGCCGTCACCCCAATCGACCAGATCGAACCCGGCGTGCAAAAACTCGCCGGCGTGATCAAAACCCGGTTGAGATGACCCGCGTTTGACGCTTCGGCGCTGCACTTCGGGCGCGTGAGGCATTTACGTCAGCACTTCAATCGACACCCGAATATCCGCCGGGTCGGTGTCGGCGGTGTCGGTGCCGTCGCCGCCGTCGAGGATGTCGGCGCCGGCGTTTCCGTAGAGGGTGTCGTTACCGCCGTAGGCGTAGATTTTGTCGTTGCTGCCGCCGCCGATGAACAGTTCGTCGGAGTCGGATCCGAAGAGTCGGTCGACGTTGCCGCCGCCGTTGAGGGTGTCGAGTCCACCGTTGCCGTAGATGCGGTCGTTCCCGCCGCCGCCGATGAGCAGGTCGTACCCGGCGCTGCCGTTGATGACATCTTCGCCGTTCCGTCCGTCGATCGTGTTCGATTGTGCGCCGCCGCTGAGCGTGTCGTTGCCTGACCCGCCGACGATGTTGTCCATGCCGGGTCCGCCGTTCACGTATGCCGCGATCTGCAGCGCCGACAGATCGACCGAATCATGCCCCTCCAGCGCGTACACCTCGATGCGCCCGACGCTGCTTCTGGGGTACGACAGCGTCACGCCATTGAGCCTGGCGATAATCGTATCGCCGGACGGGTAGATCGCGATCTTGTCCGCGCCGCTGGTTGCGGTGAGGGTGAGCAGATCGCCTGTGAGAGTGGCGAAGGTGGGCGCGGTGATCGTAATTTTCGAGTCCGTGTAGCTCCACCGTGCGTGGCCGGCGGAGTCGGTGGTGAGCGAGGCGAGGTAGTACGATCCCGGCCTCAGCCCGGCGGTGGGGACGCTCAGTCGCGCATTGGCGAGCGACGCTGAACTGAAGGCTTTGCTGGTCAGCCGTCCCGCGCCGTCGTAGGGGTTTCGGTCCTGGTCGAGATAGATCGCAACGCGGGCGTCGCTATCGCGGTCGACGAACTTGACGCTCACATCCACCACCGCGCCCGCTGCCACCGTGCTGGCGCTGGCGGTGATGCCGAATCCGTTTGCCCACTGCGAGCCGGATTGTCCGGCGCTGGTACGCGGGGCGCTTCCGCCGAGCAGCGACGAGACGCCGTCGGATGGCCGGGCGAGATTACCGAGGCGGGAGAAGGCGTAGCCGGTCGCGTCGCGCGCGGGCTTATCGGCGGTCGTGCCATACCAGCCGTTGAGGACCGGATGATCGCCGCCGCTGTTGGTGTCGGTGTCGATCGTGCCCACGTAGTACGCGGTGACCGCGATGTGCGCTGAGCCGATGTAGCTGAGCTGTACGGAGTTGTTCAGATTTCCCTGGTGCGCGCCGGCGACCGGTTCGCCGTCGAAGTCGAAGTTGTTGACGTCGCCGTCGCTGCGCCAGTAGTCGTCTGCGAACGCGACGTTGTCGTAGCTGGCCATCGGGTCGTCGCCGAAGTTAGCGCCCAGGAAATCATTCACCCCGTCGACCGGATGCGGGTCCAGGCTGGTCAGTTGATCGACCCAAACGCCGGCCTTGCCGAGGTTCTGCGATAGGGTGGTGACGAGCGACGCCACGCGGCTGTGCCCGATCAGGTGCAGCGGCAATTGCGCCAGCGCCGGGGCGTCGCCGTGGTTGGTCAGCAGGTAGGTGCTCACCACCTGCGCCACTTGCACGGTGCTGTAGCTGCCGCTGCTGACGGTTGACCAGTCGAGCTGGATGATCACTTCCCCGCCGAGCGTCGTGCGAAAATCCTTCTGCCCCGCGACCGGCCCGAACCCGCTCACCGACAGCGCCCCTGCCGTCGCGGTGATGCTCATCGTGTAGATGCTGGCGTGATCAGCGCCGCCCGCGCGCTCGGCGATATTTTCCGCCGCAGCATTCACCCAGCCGTTGATGTCGCCGCCGTTTCCGTGGGCCAGCAGCGTCACACCAGCGAGCAGGCGACGCGGTTCGAGCGTTCCGAGTGTCCAAAGCATGTTGGAAGTATAGACACCGCGACGACGATGGCGTTACAGCGACGATTTGTCATCGCCCCAGTCGTTCCCTACGATACGGTCCTTCGATGAGTCTTTCGCTTACCCATCTTGTCGTTCCCGACGCCCCCAAAGGCCCGCGTAAGCCGTCGTGGCTGAAGATGCGCATGCCGGGTGGGGAGGGGTATGCGACGCTAAAAAAGATGGTCGATGACAATCGGCTGCACACGGTTTGTCAGTCGGCCAAGTGCCCGAACATCGGCGAATGCTGGTCCGCCGGCACGGCGACGCTGATGATCCTGGGCGATGTTTGCACGCGATCGTGCGGGTTCTGCCACATCGCCACCGGACGTCCGCCGACATTGGATTTGGATGAGCCGAGGCGCGTGGGCGAGGCCGTGGCGATGATGGCGCTGGGCCATGTCGTCATCACCAGTGTCAACCGCGACGAACTCCCCGACGGCGGCGCCGAAGTGTGGGCCGAGACGATCCGGCAAATCCGCAAGCAATCGCCCGGCACGAGCGTCGAAGTGCTAATCCCGGATTTCTGCGGGGATTGGAACGCGCTGCAACTCGTATTGAACGAGCGGCCCGAAATTTTGGCGCACAATCTGGAATCGGTCCCGAGCCAGTACTACCGCGTGCGTCCGCAGGCGAAGTATCGCAGGTCGCTGGAACTGCTACAGATCACCAAAAGCCAGGGCCTGACCAGCAAAACCGGCATGATGCTCGGCATCGGCGAACAGCAGCACGAGATCGATTCGGTCCTCGACGACCTCGTCAGCATCTCCTGCGACATTTTGACGCTCGGCCAATACCTCCAGCCGACGCAGAAGCACCTGCCCGTCGATCGCTGGGTGACGCCTGAAGAGTTCAACCGCTGGAAACAGCACGGCGAGGCCAAGGGCCTGCGACATATTGAATCCGGCCCGCTCGTTCGATCGAGCTACCACGCCGAGAAGCAAGTCCACGCGTATGCGGCGGTGTAGCGCGGTGTTTAGCCCGGCCGTCCACGACCGGTGGGACGGGTCGTGGACGACCCGGCTAAACCGGGATGGACGGGGTGTCGCTTTCCTGGTCGTAAACCGTTTTTGCGTATGATTTTACGATCTCATCGGCGCGTCTTCACGCTCCATCCCTGAATTCGAACATTCTTCCCCTTTTTTTATCGCGTAAGAGAATTGCGCAGCTACCCCCTTGAGACTTCGCGCCTTAAAAAGGATCATTTCGTCTATTGATCCGGACGGATCTCCAATCCGGTCGGTAGCCGAGGATGTCTTATGCAACCCACCGATCTCGCCCACGATGTGCTTCGCCAGGAACGTCAGCCGCTGGACGCGTTATTCGCGCCGCAATCGGTGGCGTTGATTGGCGCGACCGATAGCGCCGGCTCGGTCGGGCGGACGCTCATGTGGAACCTGATGAGCAACCCGTTTGGCGGGATCATCTACCCCGTGAACCCGAAGCGGCCGGCGGTGCTGGGGATCAAGGCATACCCGTCCGTAAAAGACATCCCCGCCGCAGTCGACCTGGCGATCATCTGCACGCCCGCGGCGAGCGTGCCGGGGCTCATCGGCCAGTGCGCCGAGGCGGGCGTGAAGAGCGTGATCATCATCTCCGCCGGCTTCAAGGAACTCGGCGCGCCCGGCGAGGCGCTGGAACGGCAGATCATCGAGCAGGCGCGCACCACCCGCATGCGCATCGTCGGGCCGAACTGCCTGGGCGTGATGAACCCGCTCACCGGACTCAACGCCACGTTCGCCAAGGGCATGGCCAAGCCGGGCAATGTCGCGTTCATCTCCCAATCCGGCGCGCTCTGCACCGCCGTGCTTGACTGGAGCTTTCGCGAAAAAGTCGGCTTCAGCGCATTCGTCTCGATCGGCTCGATGCTCGACGTCAGTTGGGGCGATCTCATCGATTATCTCGGCAACGACCCGCGCACGCACTCCATCCTGATCTACATGGAAACCATCGGCGACGCGCGCCGTTTCCTCAGCGCCGCACGCGAGGTGGCGCTGAACAAGCCGATCATCGTCATCAAACCCGGTCGATCCGAGCAAGCCGCAAAAGCCGCCGCGAGCCACACGGGGTCGATGACGGGTTCGGACGACGTGCTGGATGCGGCGTTTCAGCGCGTGGGCGTGCTGCGGGTGAGCAATATCGCTGACCTGTTCTACATGGCCGAGGTATTGAGCAAGCAGCCGCGGCCGAAGGGGAAGCGATTGTCGATCATCACCAACGCCGGCGGTCCCGGCGTGCTGGCGACCGACGCACTCATCATCAACGGCGGGGAGATGACGCCCCTCTCGCCGGAAACGATCCAGCAACTCAATACCTTCCTCCCTTCGGCGTGGAGCCACAACAACCCCATCGACGTGCTCGGCGACGCCACCGCCGACCGCTACGCCAAAACGCTGGAGGTGGCGGCCAAAGACCCGAACGCCGACGGATTGCTGGTCATTCTGACGCCTCAGGACATGACCGAATCGACGCGTACGGCTGAACTATTGACCAAGTACGCCAAGATCGACGACAAGCCTGTGCTCGCCAGTTGGATGGGCGGCGAAGACGTCGCCGCCGGCGAGGCGATTCTCAACGCCGCCGGCATCCCGACGTTCTCCTATCCCGATACCGCCGCGCGGATGTTCACGTACATGCACAAGTACGCCGACAACCTCCGCCTGCTCTACGAAACCCCGCAACTCGACGGCGACTTTGAACCCGACCACGCCGCCGCCAAATCGATCATCGACTACGCGCTGTCCTCAGGCCGAACGCTGCTGGATGAATACGAATCGAAACGGGTGCTGACCGCCTACGGCATCCAGGTCTCACCGACCATGGTCGCCAAGACCGCCGACGACGCTGCCGCGCTCGCCAACGAACTGGGCTACCCTGCGGTGGTGAAAATCCACTCGCACGTCATCACCCACAAGACCGAAGTGGGGGGCGTGAAGCTGAATCTGAAAGACGAAGCCGACGTGCGAAGGGCGTTCGCTGAGATCAAGGCGAGCGTGGCAGCCCATGTAGGGGCGACGCACGCGTCGCCCGCGCATGCCAATGCCTTTCTCGGCGTCACCGTCCAGCCGATGGTGAAGCTCGACGACGCCTACGAGATCATCCTCGGCTCCTCCATTGATCCGCAATTCGGGCCGGTGATGCTGTTCGGCATGGGCGGGCAACTGGTCGAGGTGTTTAAGGACAGTGCCCTGGCGCTCCCGCCGCTGAACGGCACGCTCGCCAGGCGGATGATGGAGAAAACCAAGATCTACAAAGCCCTGCTCGGCGTGCGCGGCAGGCCGGGGGTGAACCTGGATGTGCTGGCGTCGATCCTGGTGCGCTTCAGCCAACTCGTGACCCAACAGCCGCGGATCGCGGAACTGGATATCAACCCGCTGCTGGTGTCGCATCGCGGAATGATCGCGCTGGACGCGCGCGTTCTGCTGCATCCCAATGAAATCGCCGATGACCAGCTTCCGCGCACCGCGATCCGTCCCTATCCGACGCAGTACGCCAGGCCGTTCACCACGCGCAAGAGCCTCGAGGTAACCATTCGCCCCATCCGGCCGGAAGATGAGCCGCAGATGGTGGAGTTTCACGGGGAGCTGTCGGAACGATCCGTCCGGTTCCGCTATTTCCACACGATGAAATTGTCGCAGCGCACGGCCCACGAACGGCTGATGCGCGTCTGTTTCAACGACTACGACCGCGAAATGGCGCTCGTGGTCACTCACCGCGATGCCTCGGGCAAGCAGCGTATCGTCGGCGTCGGGCGTTTGAGCCGGATTCCCGGGCTGAACGAAGCCGAGTTCGCGATCCTGATCGCCGACCAATGGCAAGGCCAGGGCCTGGGCACCGAACTGCTGAGCCGAATCGTCGATATTGCCCGGCAGGAAGCGATCAGCGCCGTGACGGCGGATATCCTCAGCGAGAACACGGAGATGCAGAAAATGTGCCGACGCCTCGGTTTCACGCTCAACCGCGACGACGAGGCCGGCGTGTACAACGCCCGGATAGTGACCGGCTGAGCGCCGCCAGGAGAGCAAAATGCAGCACCCCGATCTGCGTCCCGTACGCGGCTCGGTCGGCTTGGCGTCATGATTCGCTGCCAAGGCGATTCGCAGAAACTGCAAAAATTCGTTTTCAGTTGAGCGGCAAAGCCGGTACATTTGTGTTGTCTCGCGGGTTCTGTCACGTCTTCTCCCGCGATTGAGATCGAATGTGCGGAGGTATTTCACGCGAGGGTGGTATGGTCGAAGCCGCCGTTGAATTTCCCGTCATGCCCGAGATCGGGCACCCGGAGTCGTACTACGCCAAACTCGCCAAGCGGGCCGAGAAGGAGGGGAGCCATCACCTCCATGAATCCGCGAAGGTGGGTCAGTACGTGACGCTCGCGATGGATGCGGCGCTGGAGTGGGATCA
>JBBQQZ010000134.1:0-9349 GCA_038215325.1 Tepidisphaerales bacterium
GTCGCTACGACTGCTGGCGGCGTGATCCCGGTCTGTTCAGCATGGCGGGGATGCGGTAGAAGTGCGGGGTATGCCGCGACTTAAAGTAATGAGCAAGACCCCCGCCGCTTTGGGCTATACGTTTCCCGCAGAGTGGGAGAAGCAGGAGGCGACGTGGTTTTCGTGGCCGAGGCCGGAGGGGATTTCGTTTCCGGGTAAGTATCACACGATCCCCGAGAACCTGGGGCGCATCATCCGGGTGATCGCAGAACACCAGTGGGTATATATCAACGTGCCGAACGAGAACTGGGCGTTCATCGTTCGCGGCGTGCTGGATGACGCGGGCGCGGACCTGACGCGGATTAAATTCTTCTATATCCCGACCAACGAGAACTGGTGCCGCGATCACGGGCCGGCGTTTGTTATCAATCCGAAGACGAAGAAACGCGCGATCGTCGATTGGGGTTTTAATGCCTGGGGCGGGAAGTATCCGCCTTACGATGCGGATGACCGGGTGCCGACGGAGATCGCCAAGGCGTTTGGGTTGCCGGTGTTTTATCCGCAGAAACCCAGTAGCACGGGCGTCCCGCCCGTGGCTGGAATTCACGGGCGAGACGCCCGTGCTACTGACCTGGTGATCATGGAAGGCGGCGCGGTTGAGTTTAACGGTGTGGGCACAGTCCTCACCACCACCGATTGCCTGCTGAACAAGAACCGCAATCCCGATCTGTCGAAGCAAGAGGTCGAGCAGTATTTGAAGGACTACTACGGCCAATCCCACGTCCTCTGGCTCACCGGTGGGATCGAAGGCGACGACACCGACGGCCACGTCGACGACCTCGCCCGATTCATCTCCCCCACCAAAATCGTCGTCGCAATCGAAGACGACCCGAAAGACGACAACTACAAGGTACTGAAGCGCGCCCGCAAGCAACTTGAAGCGCTTCGCGATCAGTCGGGCCGGCCGTTCGAGATCGTCGAAATCCCCATGCCCGCCCCGGTCGAGCACGATGGCGAGCGCCTGCCTGCCACTTACATCAATTTCCTGTTCATCAACGGCGCCTGCCTCGTCCCCACGTTCGGACCGAAAGCGACCGACAAAAAGGCGCTCGCGATCCTCCAGTCCCACCTGCCGAAGCACCAGGTCATCGGCATCGATTGCCGCGAACTGATCTGGGGGCTCGGCGCGATCCACTGCCTGACGCAACAGATGCCGAAGGTGTAGCTGCGACGCCTGCGTCGCCCATTTCTTTGAGCACACGCATGGGCGACGCAAGCGTGGCAGCTACAATGCCCGCATGAGCCAATCCACCTACGAAAAACTGCGCACGGAACTGCGTGAAATCGGAACCCTCGGCACCGTATCGGCGCTCGTCGGCTGGGACGAGCAGGTCATGCTCAAGCCCGGCGGGACCGAGTTTCGGTCGCAGCAAGGGGCGTTGCTGGCGCGGATGATTCACGAGCGGTTCACCTCCAAACAGCTCGGGGACTGGATCGGCGAACTGGAAGGATCCACGCCCGAGAACGAAGACGCCCGCGTCATCCTGCGCGAACTGCGCCACGACTATGATCGCGCCACCAAGCTGCCGTCGTCGCTGGTCGAAGAATTGGCGCGCACGACCACGCTGTCGCAGGCGGCGTGGGTGGAGGCGCGGTCGAAGAAGGATTTTGCGACGTTCTCGCCGTGGCTGACGAAGATGCTGGACCTGAAGCGGAAAGAGGCCGCGTGTCTCGGCAGCGCCAGCGGACATCCGTACGACGCGCTGCTGGAAGGGTACGAGCCGGGCGAGACGTGCGAATCGCTGACGAAGCTGTTTGACGCGATGAAACCGCGACTGGTGGCGCTGATCGAGCGCATTGCAGGCAGCGGCAAAGTCGCGCCGCTGGAGATCCTCGAACGCCGCTACCCCGCCGCAGCCCAGGAAAAACTCGCGCGGGAAGCGGCGGCGGCGATCGGGTTTGATGTCAACGCGGGACGGCTCGATATCTCGGTCCACCCTTTCTGTTCCGGCATCGCGCCCGGCGACACGCGGATTACCACCCGCTACGACGAACAATTCTTCGGCGACGCCTTCTTCGGCACCCTCCACGAAACCGGCCACGCCATGTACGAGCAGGGCTTGCCCAAATCGACCCACTTCGGCACGGCGTTGGCCGACGCGACTTCGCTGGGCATTCATGAAAGCCAGTCGCGCCTGTGGGAGAATCTCGTCGGCCGATCGAAGCCGTTCTGGTCGCTCTTTTTTGGCAAGGCCAGGGAAGCATTCGCTCCGACGCTTGACGACGTTTCGATGGACGACTGGATGTTTGCGGTCAACGACATCCGCCCGAGTTTCATCCGTACCGAGGCCGACGAAGCGACCTACAACCTGCACATTCTTCTGCGGTTTGAGATCGAGCAGAAAATGCTCAGAGGCGATCTGAACGTCGCTGACATCCCGAAGGTGTGGGACGAGACGTTCAAGCGGTATTTCGGCATCGACGTTCCCGACATCAGCAAGGGTTGCCTACAGGACGTGCACTGGAGCTGCGGCCTGATCGGGTATTTTCCGACCTATTCGCTGGGCAACATGTACGCCGCCCAGTTCTATCGCGCCGCCACGCGCGCGATTCCTGATCTGGAGTCGTTGATTGCCAAAGGCGAGTTCTCGCCGCTTTTATCCTGGCTGCGCGCGAACATCCACATGCACGGCCGACGGTATCGCGGGCGGGAGTTGGCGCAGCGGGTGACGGGCGAGGATGTTTCGCCGAACGCGCTGCTGGATCACCTGGAAGCCAGGGGCCGCGAATACTATGGCGTGTGAAGACGACTGTTGTCGTCGGCCGCGTTCGTGGGGCCGCCGAAGCGCCGGCGATACTCGCGCGCGGGCATGCCGTAGTGCTGGCGGAACCGGCGAGCAAAATAGACGGGGTCGTCCCAGCCGACAGAGATCGCGATGTCAGCGATATCTTCGGTCGTCTGGATGAGCAGCGCCGCCGCCCGCTCGGCGCGGCAGCGGGCGAGGTATTGCATCGGCGCCAGGCCCATCGCGGCGGTGAATCGCCGGGTGAGGTACGCCGCGTTTACGCCAGTGATCCTCGCCAAGTCGTCCATTCGCCAGGGACGCGCGATCTGGGCTTCCAGATGTCGGACGACCTCCGCAACGCGCGCGGGGATGGCGAATTCAGCAGCATTGCGATGAGCGCGGGCCCCCTGTGACAACGCGCCTAGGAACACCAGCAGCCTTCCGATCGGCACGGCCCAGCCTTGGGGGGCATACGTGCTTCCCATTTCGCGGGCGCATTGTCTGACCACCGCCGGCGGCAAGTGGAAGTGGATCGCCCCGCCTCCGTGGCGCGGACCCCAGAGGAGGTGACCGATCGCGGGGTCTTCGAGTGTCCAGGCGAGCTCGCGGTTCAGCAGTTCGCCCCCGAAGCAGCAGTTGAAGATCCGGAGCTTTCGCGGCTCCGCATACCCATGCCACACGCCCGGCCGCAAGACCAGCGCGTCGCCGGGACGCAGGTCGGTGCGACCGTCGCTTGTCACGTGCTTCGCCGATCCGTCCAGCACCGCGACGATTTCCACGAACGCGTGATCGTGCGGCGCAACGTCCGTCTCGTGCGTGGCAGCTTTGGCATAAATGGGCACCATCCCCGGCGCGAACACCTGCTCGCGATACCAGTGATCTGGCTGCGGTTCCGGTTGAATCGTCCTATTCATGTCTCTACATCGCAGTCATGCGGCCGTCCTCGGGTCAGGATTATACCATTTTTTCGTCAGTTTCGTCCTAACGATCCCCGGCGACCTTCGCGCATCATTTCCGTGGCGAATCTTAACTGGAGAAACCTGATGCTCGACCTGACTTCCCCCGCAATGTTCGACAAAATCTACGGCTGCTGGATGGGCAAAAACTGCGGCGGCACGCTCGGCGCGCCGCTGGAGAAGGCGTACGGCGAACCCGAACCGTTCGACGTCTGGTGGTATCCAAAACTACAGGAAGGGGGCATCCCAAACGACGACCTGGAGATGCAGCTCTTCTGGCTCAAGGCGCTGGAAGACCACGGCCCGGCGCTCACCGCGCGCGACATGGCGGAGTACTGGCTCAACCACATTGGCTACAACTGGGACGAGTACGGCTGGGCGCGGATGAATATGCGCCTGGGCCTGATCCCGCCGATCGCCGGTCGGTACAACAACTGGTTTATCGATTGCATGGGGTGTCCGATCCGTTCGGAAATCTTTGCGTGCGTGCTCCCCGGGTTGCCGCGATTGGCGGTGCGGTACGCGTACGAAGACGCGATCTGTGACCACGCCGGCGGGGAATCGGTCTACGGCGAGATGTTCAACTGCTCGATCCAGTCGGCGGCGTTCATCGTGTCAGACCTGAATGAACTGCTCGATATCGGCCGCTCTTACGTCGCCGAGGGGACGCAGACCGCGAAGGCAATCGATGCCGCCCGCGCGGCGCACCGCGCCGGGCTCGACTGGAAGGCCGCGCGTCAGAAGGTGCTCGAAGCCACGCCACACTACAACGCCCAGTATTCGCCAATCAACATGGGCTTTCAGGCGATCGGGTTGCTGTACGGCAAGGACTTCGCCGAGACGATCTGCGTCGCGGTCAACTGCGGGTACGACACCGATTGCACCGGCGCAACGGTCGGCGCGATCCTGGGTATCCTGCACGGCGGCAAGGGGTTGCCGGGGAAGTGGACCGAGCCGCTCGGCGAAAGCATCGCCACGAATGAAAGCTGGGGCGGTCTGCGTGCTTGCCACGTCGGCCCGAACCCGATCCCGAAGGATTTGAACGAGCTGACCGTCCGCACGCTCGCGCAAGCCGTCCGCTTCTCGGCCGGGCATACGCCGTCGCGGGATGCGTGTTACGCGGATGAATCGGTACGCGATTTGTGGAAGCGCCCGACCACGCGCGTTCATTTCCCCACCGGCACGTTCAATATCGGCATCGAATACCACGACACGCCTGCGATCGTGCCGGAGACGTTTAAGAAGCTGACGACGTTCGTCGCCAACACCGCGCCGGTCGAACTTGAAGCGACCTGCACGCTGCGTGTGCCCGAAGGCTGGGAAACGCTTCCTTCGCAGCACGTGGTCCTCCCGGCGTTGGGCGAATTGCCGCTGGAATGGTCGATCCCGATTCCCGCAGCGCGGACACTGGAAAACACGAACACGTTGATGTTCCATATCCGGTCGCCACAGCGGGTCGCCCAGGGCGACGTTCCGGCCGTGCTGATCGGGGCACGACGCCTGCGAATCAGCAAGCCGTTTTCGCTCCCCGCGAACGCATCAGACGATCTCTTCGAACACGCGTTCGAGCCTGAAACCCTGCACGGCCAGAATCCGCTCGTGGTCTCTGCCCGGCATGGGCTCGACGCCGTCCACCATGCACTTGGCCACGACCTGGGCCTCGTGTCCCTCCTTCCCCCAGGCCAGGCGATCTATGTCCAGGCGTTCGTGTACTCCGCGTCGGAGCGCCCGGTCCTCCTCGGCGTGCCGACGACCGGCGCGGTCCGATCCTGGGTACACGGCCAACTCATCCACTCCCTCCCAGAGGTCGAACGCTTCCGCCCGCACACGCATAAGACTCCGGCGTATCTCGACGTGACCTTGCGCGAAGGCTACAACGAAATCCTCGTGAAATTGATCCGCTTTGCCGGTACGGGCACGTTCGACGCGCACCTGATCCTCCTCGACCCGAAGCATCAGAACGCGGGTATCGTAGACGCCCGGTGGACGCGGTTTCCGTGGGATTGAGGGCAGACTTGCTCCGTAACTCATTCTTCCGTAACGATTTACGGTCACCAAAGTCCGAGGCTATGCGGTGAGCTTTCTGGGAGTGGGGGCGACGGTTCAAGTTTGCCGCGCGTTCGGTCCGATAACAAGGAAACCGAATGATGCGCCGAATCGTAATGCTCATCGCTTTGCTGTTGGTCGCGCCCGCGTTTGCGGGAGTGGGTGATCAGGCGCGGGTGTTGCGATCGTTTGATTTTGAAGAACGCGAGCAGGGAAACGTCGAAGACGTGCCCATGGACTGGGTGAAGCTCGAAGGATCGGGCATGCCCCACTACGTCAACGGCGGGCTGAGCACCGACGAGGCGGCGAGTGGGAAGTACTCGTTCAAGTTCGGCCTCAACGGCGGGAGCCTGATCTATCGATATCCGAGCGGCAGGATTAAGGTTTACCCGAGCGCGAACTATCGCATTACCGCGAAGGTAAAGGCCCCGCCGTTGCCGAATGCGCGGGCGCGGTTGACGGCGTACTTCACGGACGTTGATGGGCACGTCATCCAAGACTCGATCAAGCATTCAGAACCGTATGGCGGCGGCGAGGGGTGGTCGACGATTGCGCTGGAGGTGGCGGCTTCGGAGGCGGCAAAGTGGCTGGTGCTGGAGTTGGGGCTGGTTCAGCCCGCGATCTGGAAATCCAGCACCCTCGGCCGCCAGACGCTGTTCGAGCAGGACATCGACGGCAAGGCCTATTTTGATGACATCGTCATCGCGCAGGTGCCCCGCTCGCAGATGACCTGTGATCGGCCGGGCAATGTGTTCAGGCGGTCGGACCCGATCGCGTTGCGCGTGCGGATCAACGACCGGTTCACCGACGACCTCGCCTGCCGGTTGCTCGTCACCGACGCGGCCGGCAAGAACGTGTATCAACACAATGGATCGATCGTGCTGGCGAACGAGCCGGGTCACGAGGCCAATCCACCGAAGATCGGCTCGATCGCTTTGCCCGATCTGCCTGCGGGCTGGTACCGGGCGTCGATGCAGCTTATCAGCCAGGGCGTGGTGGTCGCCGACGAATCGCTCGACCTCGTGCGTCTGGCAGACGACGGGGCACCTGTCGAGCCGGATCAACGTTTCGGCGTGATCGCGACCAACCTGCCCATGCAAGGCTGGAGCGAGTTGCCGACGCTGCTCTCCTACCTGGGCGTGGCGCGCGTGAAGCTGGCGGTATGGGACAAAAACGAGGATGTGGAATCGCAGTCGCTGAAGTTCGCGTTGTTGCTGGAGGCGTTGCGAGAGTTGCGGATCGTTCCGACGGCGTGCCTGGCGGCGCCGTCGCCGAAGGTGGCGGGGTTGATCGGCGGGTCGACGTGGTCGCACCTGCTCAAGGCACCGCCGGAAGCGTGGCAGCCACAGTTGTCGTACCTCGTGTCCCGACATGCGGGATATCTGGATCGATGGCAGTTCGGGTTGGATGATGAAGCAACCGAGTTTGTGACGAATCCGCAGATGCGTCAGGCGTATCGATCGGTGTACGCCCAGTTCGCCAGCCTGATGACCAAGCCCGACCTCGCGATGCCGTGGCCGGCGTTTTTTGAGCCCGAAGGCGAATGGCCGGCGACGGTAGCGCTGTCGGTTCCGAGCGAAGTGCTGCCCAACCAGATCCCGCTGTACATCCAGGACATTAAGTCGCGCGAGGGACAGGAGATGTCGCTGAGCCTTCAGCTTCTTCAGGCCCGGTACGGGCGCGAGGCGCAGCTGCGAGACATGGTGCAACGCGTTGCCTATGCCCTCAGCGGTGGCGCGAACCGGATCGATCTGCCGTTGCCGTTCGACGTCCGCAATCAGGGCGGCGAACTGGTCAAGCAGCCGAGCGAGATGCTGCTGGTCATGCGAACGATGCTTCAGACGCTCGGCAACGCGACATTCAAGGGCAAGGTGCCGATCGGGGAAGACGTCGAAGCGTTTCTGTTTGATCGCCACGGCGAAGGCGTGATGCTCCTGTGGAGCAAGGCCGCCGGTGGGACGAAAAACCGCACGGTGCAGATCGTGCTCGGACGCCAGCCACGGCGTGTAGACCTGTGGGGCAACGTGTCGCCGGTGCTGCAACCGAAAGACGCCAGCGGCGTGATCGACGTGGATGTCGGCCCGATGCCGTTCATGCTCGTGGGGATCGACGGGCAACTGGCGCAGATGCGCAGCAGCTTTGCGTTCGACAACCCCCTGATCGAATCGAGCTTTAAGCCGCACGTCCGTCGCCTGCGGTTCGTGAACCCGTACGCGACCAGCATTTCCGGCAAGCTGAAGCTCATCGGCCCGAATGGATGGACCGTGATCCCGCAAGTGCCAAGCTTCAACCTCGCTCCCGGCGAGCGATATGACGCGGCGGTGACGATTGAGTTTCCGTACAGCAGTTTCGCGGGTCTGAAAACCATCGATTGTGACGTCCAACTACAGGCCGGCGAGACGCAGAACTTCAAGGTGCCCGTCTCATTGAACCTGGGCCTGGGCGACATCGGGCTGAGCACGATCGCGTTGCGGGACGGCGCGGACGTGATCGTCCAACAGGTGATCACGAACTACTCCGACAAGCCGGTGGACTACACCACGTACGTAATCGTACCCGGACAGGCGAGGCAGGAACGGCTGGTGACCGCGCTTAAGGGCGGCCAAACGACAATCAAGAAATATCGATTCACCCATGTCGATTTCTCCAAAGACCTCGCCGGGAAGAAAGTGCGGTCGGGCGTGAAAGAAACCGATGGCACGCGCGTCCTCAACGACGAAGTGGCCGTTCAATAGGCCATCCCAACGCGAAAACGCGATCGGTCAGGCGTGCGAAGCGCGTCGCGAATCGGGAAGCTGAATATCTCAACGACTAGCGGTAGAAGCCGTGATTCGCCACATATCCATAGCGGCCACACCCGCCCCACAATCCGTAGGGCACGTAGGGTCCGTAGGCACCGTAGAATGGAGCGGGGAGATGGAACATCAGCATGTGGTCGCGCTGGTCCTGGAGCGCGACATTGCGAGTGGGCGTTGCGAACGCCGGCACGTACGCCGGCCGGGTCATATCCGCGATGGGCGCGGCGTACATGAGCTTGGGCGCGTCTTTGGGGGCAATGTCCTTCGGCTTGGTCGTGGGCTCCGCCAGGGTGATGGCGCAGCACGCGAGGCCGAGGATGAAGGTCAGCAAGTTTCGCATCATTTTCTCCTGATCTTTCCGAGCGCATCATATCAAGTTTCTCGACGCGGGCTTCTGGAGTTTTTCGTTTAGCCCGGCCGCTCGCGGCGGGTTCTCGGGTCGCAAGCGACCCGGCTAAACTGGGCAACTTACCGACGTCGACATCATCCAACGAACGCGATCCGCGTCCGAACGTGAATGTAGCATGCTACATCCGGAACTACATCGGTCGCCACTTCCCGATCGTCCCGAACCCTCGTTGCCGCCAACACTTACCACTCTTTCGCCACGCGGACGTTCGCGCTCGAAAATGCGCGCGTGCTACATTTGCTACATGTTTGGCCGTCCATATGTCCTCCCATGAAGCCGCAGGGTTTCCCCCGCGCGGAGCCCGCGCATACACGCACAACGCGCCGGGCAAGCCCGGCGGCTTCATCGGGTGGATCGGCATGATGTTGGTCCTCT